>NZ_CP088239.1:2100000-2260890 GCF_021054785.1 Tannockella kyphosi
AACAACCATTCAATTAGAACAAATAGAAGACATACTACAATTATCACCTTCTTCAACTAACATACAACCATGGCATTTTGTGGTTGCATCATCAAAAGAAGGAAAACAAAGAGTAGCGAAATCAACAGAAGGATTCTTTGCATTTAATAAAGAGAAAATCTTAGATGCTGGAGCTGTCATCGTATTTGCATCAAAAGTAGAATTAACTCAAGAGTACCTATTACATGTATTAGATAAAGAAGAACAAGATGGAAGGTTCCCACAACCAGAATTTAAAGCACAAAATCATGGTGGAAGAAGTATATTTGCACGTATGCATCAATTAGATTATAAAGATTTCCAACATTGGGCAGATAAACAATTGTATCTTAACTTAGGAAACTTCTTACTAGGAGTTGCAAGTTTAGGACTAGATGCTATTGCAATGGAAGGGGTAGATTTAAAAGCATTAGATGAAGAATTTGGATTACGTGAAAAAGGATATACATCATCATTTGTAGTAGCTGTTGGATATCGCAAGGAAACAGATTTCAATAAAGATTTACCAAAATCTAGATTATCAAAAGATGAAATAATGGATCGTGTTTAATTATGCACTACACAGGACAAGTTTATCGACATCCTATTGAAGCAGATACGCCTCTATTAGAAGTTACTGCCGGATGTTCTCACAACAAATGTTCTTTTTGTACCATGTATCGAGAAACTCCTTTTCGAGTTTCTCCATGGAGTCATATAGAGGAAGACTTGTTAGAATTAAAGAATTCGAAACAAAAAGTAACTAGAATATTTTTAGTAAATGGGGAACCATTTATTTTATCTACAGAAAAATTAATGAAGATTGGTGAATTGATTCACCAATACTTACCTGAAGTGGAAACGATTACTTGCTATGCTTCCATAAAAAGTTTATTAAATAAATCATTGGAAGACTTAATAAAATTACGTGAATTAGGATATAATGATTTACATGTTGGATTAGAATCAGCATATAATCCGGCATTAAACCAAATGAATAAAGGATTTACAACGAAACAGGCTTACGAATCTTTAGAGAAATTAAAACAAGCTAATATCGATTGGGATGCAATTATTATGTTAGGGGTAGCAGGAAAAGGAAATGGGAAGGAACATATAGAACAAACAGCAAAGTTACTAAATAAATATCCTCCCTACTTGTTATCAATTATGACAACTTCAGTAAGTGAGGGTACCCCCTTAGAAAGAATGCGTGATAAGGGTGAGTTTATAGAATGTACGGAATTGGAGAAAATAGAGGAAGAAATATTATTACTTCAACTAGTAGAATGTGATAATGCTTATTTTTTTGGAGGACATAATTATAATTTAATAGGTATTAATGCTCCTATGAGTAAAAAGGAAGAAATTATTGAATATCTTGAGGAACAAATCAAACATATGGATCATAGGTTATTAGATGGGATATTGCAAAGAGAAAGTATATAGGAGACACAAATGAAAAAGACTACATTGTTAACAGGAGCAACCGATGGAATTGGTTTAGAAGCTGCTAAAATGTTTGTACAAGATGGACATATCTTGTTATTACATGGTAGAAATAAAGAGAAATTAGAAAAAACAAAAGAAACATTATTATCAATAAATAAAGAGGCACAAATATATTTATATCAAGCATATTTTTCATCTTTATCACAAGTAAAAAAGATGATAGAAGAAATAAAAGAGAATCATACTACTATTGATGTGCTTATTAATAATGCTGGTATCTTTGTTGTAAAACCAGAAGATAGTTTTACACAAGATGGTTTAGATATCCGTTTTAGTGTGAATACAGTAGCACCATATTTAATAACTAGCGGGTTACTTTGTTTATTATGGGATGATAGTAGAGTCGTAAATTTATCTTCAGCCGCACAAGCTCCTCTAAATTATCAAGCACTGACGAACCCAAATGAGATTAGTGATAGTGAAGCATATGCTCAAAGTAAACTTGCAATTACTATGATGACAATGGCAATGAGCGAACAATATCCAAATGGACCTACATTTATTGCAGTAAATCCTAAGTCATTTCTAGGTAGTAAAATGGTAAAAGAAGCATATGGACAGGAAGGATTTGATATCCAAATAGGTGCGGATATTATTTATAGAGCTAGTTTGTCTAGTGAGTTCCAAGGTGCAAGTGGGAAATATTATGACAATGATTATCAGATGTTTGATGATCCTCATCGTTATGCAATGAATAAAGAAAATAGATTAAAATTGATGGAATATCTTCATCAGTTATAGTCTTTTTTTTATTATATTGATTTGGTCATTTCCTGAGAAAAGATATATTCAAAGGGTGAGTGTAAGTTTATAGTTTATGATAGGCATAATTTTAATAGGAGATTATCTTATTTAAAAGACATAGGAAAACAAATAATTGTCTTTTTTCTTTCATTTATTCTATATTTTGTTATAATAAGAAAATATTGGAGGGATAGTTATGATTATTGATGGAAAGTTTATTGGCCAAGAGATTAAAGCTGATTTAAAGAACGAAATTTCTCACATAAGAGAAACATATACACGAGTACCTAAATTAGTAGTTATCCTTGTTGGTGATAACCAAGCAAGTATGACTTATGTTAAAAACAAGGAAAAAGGTTGTCAATATGTAGGAATGGATTCTGCTATTGTACGTATGGATGAAACAACTAGTGAAAGTGTATTAATAGAGAAAATAGTCGAATTAAATAATCAAGAGGATGTAGACGGGATTTTGGTACAGTTACCTTTACCAAAACATATAAATGAAGATTTAGTATTAGAAGCGATTGTTCCTTCTAAGGATGTAGATGGATTTCATCCAGATAATGTTGCTAAGTTATTTTTAGGAATGGATAGTTTAGTACCATGTACTCCTAAAGGAATGATGGTTATGTTAGATACAATAGGTTGTGATTTAACAGGAAAACATGTTGTAGTAGTAGGACGTAGTAATATAGTTGGGAAACCAGTAGCTATGTTATGTTTACAAAAAAATGCAACGGTAACAATGGCACATTCAAAAACAAAGAATTTAAAAGAAGTGTGCAAAAGTGCAGATGTTTTGATTCTTGCTGTTGGACGTGCAAAAATGTTTAATCATGAATATGTTGGTCAAAACGCTATTGTATTAGATGTTGGGATTAATCGTGATGAAAATAATAAATTATGTGGTGATGTAGATTTTGATGATGTAGTAGATTGTTGTCAGGCGATTACACCAGTTCCTGGTGGGGTTGGTCCAATGACGATTACGATGTTATTAAAGAATACCGTGGAAGCATTTTATTCTAGAAACAAGTAGGTGATGATATGGAATATGGATTACATGATGTCGTAGAGATGAAAAAAGATCATCCATGTAAAAAATCAAAACAATGGGAGATTATTCGTATGGGAGCGGATATTAAAGTACGTTGTTTAGGATGCGATGCTATCATTATGTTTACAAGAAGAGATTTTGAAAAAAGGTTAAAGAAAGTAGTAGAAAAAAATGCAAATTAGAAAAATTGAAAAAAGAGATAATGAAATATTAGAATTAATTATTAAACAATGTTTAAAAGAGTATGATGGACAAAAAGAAGGATGTGCTTTTACAGATCCTTGTTTAGCTAATTTATATGAAGAATATTTATCATCAGATGGTAACTATTGGGTAGTAGAAGAATTAGGTGATGTGTTAGGCGGATGTGGTATTGGACCAGTTCCTGGTAAAGCAGGAGTATGTGAGTTACAAAAAATGTATTTATTACCACAAGCAAGAGGAACAGGAATTGCTACAAAGTTATTAGAAGTAGCGTTAACTTTTGCAAAAGTACAATATCAAACATGTTATATTGAAACGTTTAGTAATATGGTAGAAGCCAATGCATTTTATGCAAAAAATGGATTTACTAGATTAGAACAACGTTTAGTAGACGGACCTCACTTTGCATGTGATGTTTGGTACATAAAAGAACTAAAAAACGAAGCTTAGACTTCGTTTTTTAAATACAATAAATGATAAAAGAAAATAAGGCTCCTGCTAAAATATCACTAGGATAATGGATACCAACCATGAATCTAGAAAGACCAATACAAATAGTAATAAAAAAAGCAGGAATCGAAAAGATTGCAGAGACACTATAAATAGTAAGACTAATAATAGTCGCACTAGCCATATGACGACTAGGAAAAGATTCTCCTTCTTTATGCATTACCAATGGGGTAATGCATAAGGTTTCATAAGGTCTTTTACGATTATATATTTTTCTAAATAAACCAGTACTAATAAATACGAAAACAGGCTTTAGAATACATTCTAATAGACTAGTAGAATGGATAGAGAATAGATAAATTAGTAAGATAACATACATTAGGGCAGTTAGCTTAGGAAAATATTTACAAATAAATAGGACAATTTTCTTTAATTTAGGACGATTCTCTTGAAAAATAAGAATCTGTTGATATACTTTTTCCATAGTTAACTCCTTTATTGATATCTATGATATCAAATACATATCTAAAAACAATAGTTTGTTGCTTTTTTTATTAATTTTATATAGAATATAGGAGATAAAAAAGGAGTGAACGTAAATGGCATTAACAGCAGGAATTGTCGGCTTACCAAATGTAGGAAAATCTACTTTATTTAATGCAATAACAAATGCACAAGTAGAAGCAGCAAATTATCCATTTGCTACTATTGATCCAAATGTTGGAGTCGTAGAAGTACCAGATTATAGATTAGAAAAACTAACAGAAATTGTAAATCCGAAAAAAACAGTACCAACAACTTTTGAATTTACAGATATTGCTGGATTAGTAAAAGGAGCATCAAGAGGAGAAGGACTAGGAAATAAATTCTTAGGGAATATCCGTGAAACAGATGCAATTTGTGAAGTAGTAAGATGTTTTAGAGACAATGATGTAACACATGTAGATGGTGATGTGGATCCTATTCGTGATATTGAAACAATTAATTTAGAATTAATTTTTGCTGATTTAGAATCAGTAGAAAAAAGAATTGGTAGAATTGGTAAAAAAGCACAAGCTGGAGATAAAGAAGCGAAGTTAGAAGTAGAAATTTTAAATAAATTAAAAGGAACTTTAGAGTCTAATCAACCAGCAAGAGTGATTGAGTTTACAAAAGAAGAATTAGAACTTGTAAAACAATATACTTTATTAACAATGAAACCATTAATCTATGTAGCTAACTTAGGAGAAGAAGATTTAGAAGATCCAACTTCGAATCCTCATTTCAATAAAGTAGTTGAATTTGCTGCAAATGAAGGTAGTGATGTAGTACCTATTTGTGCAAAAATAGAAAGTGAATTAGTTGGATTAGAAAAAGAAGAGAAAGATATGTTCTTGCAAGACTTAGGGATTGAAGAAAGTGGTTTAGATAAACTAATTCGTAAAGCCTATGATTTACTTGGATTATGTACTTACTTTACAGTAGGAGTACAAGAAGTACGTGCTTGGACATTCAAACAAGGAATGCTTGCTCCAGAGATGGCAGGAGTAATTCATAGTGATTTCCAAAAAGGATTTATAAAAGCTGAAACATATAGTTATGATGATATTATTGCCCTTGGTAGTGAAGGGGCGTTAAAAGAAGCTGGAAAAATCAGACAAGAAGGGAAACAGTATGTAGGAAAAGATGGAGACATCATGCTGTTTAGGTTTAATGTGTAATGAAAGAAAACATTAGAAAGATTATATTGGTTATTAGTGCTTGTGTATTTTTGTTTTCAGTAGGTAAGTTAGTACTTATTTATCTAGAATATAAAGAAATCGATGATAATGCAGAGGCAATTCGAGAGCTAGCAACAGTAGAAGTAGAAAATGAAACAGATGATCAAGAATCTTTCTATATGGTAGATTGGGACGCTTTGATAGAAGTGAATAGTGATGTTGTAGGATGGATTCAAATTCCAGATACAAATATTGATTATCCAATTCTTTTAGGTGAAACAAATGATACATATATTCGTACAGATATTAATATGAATTATTCAACAGCAGGATGTATTTTTATGGAAATGAGCAATGCTGGTGATTTTAGTGATGATAATACTATTTTATATGGACATAATATGGCCAATGATTCGATGTTTGGAGACTTGCAAGAATATGTACAAGATAGTAGTTTTTATGAGGATCATTCTTTAGTTTATATTTATACACCGGATGGCCTAGTAAGTAGCTATCGCATTGTATCGGTACATTATATTGATGCAACTAGTTCTTTATATGCAACTACTATTAATGATGAAGCAGGATATCGTAGTTTAATGACGAATAGTAATAAAATTTCATCTGTTCTTAGTGATTATGATTTAGATAATGTATTGATGTTATCTACTTGTGCTCCTTCTTCAATGGGAGAAACAACACGTGTAGTAGTACATGCAGTATTAGAACAAGAAGGAATAGATCCTTTAGTAGATGTGACAGAAGAGTAGACATCTATCAAAAAATGTAGTATGGTATATCAGTATTTTGTAGTGAGATCGAATTCTCACCAACAACTATAAGATACAAAACACAACAAATCCTAGGTGTTGTGTTTTTTTATCTTTTTATAAAATTGAAAAAGTTAAGAAAATATGCTATTCTTGTAAAGGTAAGGGAAAACAAGGAGGATACTATGAAAAAACTAATAAAGAAAATAACATCAATGAAAGTAGTTCTTTGTCTATTTTTAATCTCAGCTAGTTTATTTATGTATTATGTATTTAGTCTACAAATATTAAATATGGAATATAACCTAGCAGTAGGTGCAGTCTTAGTTTTTATCCTTTTAATTAGTTTACTAATTTATCGTAGTGGTTTAAAAAGAAGGCCTAATAAAAGCTCAAAAAGAATAACGATTGTAAAAGTAATGAATTTATTATTAAGTGTTCTATTATTGTTTACTAGTTATTATTTATATAGAGGGAATCAGTTTATTGCGAATGTTACTGGAACAAGTGAAGAACTATATATTATTACTGTTTATGCTCTGCAAGGGAGTGCCCTTGAGGAAGTAGATGATTTATCTGATCAAATTACAGGAGTAAGTTATCAATATGATACAGAAACAATTACTAGTGCAGTTATTCATTTTGATGAAATAGTAGAAGATTTTGATTATGTTGCTTATGATGATTATATTTCTTTAACGACAGCATTGTATTCTTATGATGTGGATACAATCATGATTGGAGAAGAACATGAACAAGTAATTGAAGAAGTATATCCAGATTTCTTAGATGAAACCAAAGTAATTGCAACTTATGAACTAACAAGAGAAACAACAGTTACTACGATACCAGTAGAAGTAACAGAGGAATCTTTTAATGTTTATATTACAGGAATAGATTCTTATGGTTCTATTGATACAGTATCAAGAAGTGATGTAAATATCATTGCAACAATAAACCCAACAACCAAACAAATACTATTAACTAGTATTCCTCGTGATATGCAAATAACTCTTGCAACATCAGGACAAATGGATAAGTTAACACATGCAGCGATATATGGAGAAGATGAATCAATTGCTACATTAGAAAATTTCTTAGAAATAGAAATTAATTATTATGCGAAAACAAACTTTACGGGTATTATTGATATCATTGATGCTTTGGGTGGTTTAGAAATAGATTCTCCTTATGGATTTACGTCAGCTGATGTAACAGGAAATGTAGTGATTGAAGAAGGATATAATTTATTAGATGGTACAGAAACATTAGCGTTTGTTCGTGAACGTTCTGCATTACCTAGTGGAGATTATGATCGTGCTCGTAATCAACAACTAGTAATTGAAGCATTAGTAGATAAAGTATCTTCCGCAACAGTGATTACTGAATTTTCAAGTATTTTAGATGCAGTAGAAGATTCATTTAAAACAGATTTATCTAGTAATGAAATAAAAGCATTATTAAATATGCAATTAAGTGATATGGCGTCTTGGGAAATATATAGTGTTCAAGTATTAGGAGATAGCTATAAAACAGCATATACATACTCTATGTGGGGAACAGAAATTTATGTAACTGAACCATATGAATATACCTTATCAGCAATTCAAGAATTAATTGATCGTGTTCAAAATGATGAATTAATAACAGAAGAAGATGTAGAAGGTTTACAATAAAGGGATTCTTATCCCTTTTTTAGTTAGTTCATATATAGTACAAGATAGACTTGTACTATATGTAGGAATTGCTTATAAATAGGGCAAAAAATAGTGTAAATTTAATATACTTTATGATAGAATAGTACAAACGAGGTGAACGTATGAAAACAGTCTTAGTAGATGAAAAACAAATAAATTTGATTGCTCATTCTTTGAATGAGCACCAAGTTATTGCTTTTCCTACCGAGACTGTTTTTGGTTTAGGAGTAAAGTTTGATTCTCTGGAAGGATTAAAGCATATTTATGAAATCAAAAAAAGAGAAAAGAATAAAGCAGTAACCCTGATGGTAGCTACAAAAGAAGAAATTGAAAACTATGCTTATATCAATGAAAAAGCTAAAAAAGTAATTCAAGCATTTATGCCTGGTAAAATTACATTGGTATTGAAAAAGAAAGCATCTGTTGATGATCTTTATACAAGTGGGCTATCGTCAATAGGGATACGTATTCCTGATGATGCTTTTGTTTTCGACCTATTAAAGAAAGTAGGACCAATGTGGGTTACGAGTGCAAATCTGTCGGGGCAGCCCGATATGATTAGGGCAGAGAATGTATATGATACATTTAAAAATCAAGTGGCTCTTGTTGTAAAGAAAGATGCTGGTAATGATTTAGCAAGTACGGTAGTAGATTTACAAGAAGATTGTAAAATATTACGGATGGGTAGTATAAAAGAAGAAGAGATTATGGAGGTAGTTACATGAAAATAGCAGTAGCTTGTGATCATGGTGGATTAGAACTAAAAAATGCAATTAGTAAATTCATCACAGACTTAGGCCATGAAGTGGAAGATTTTGGAACATACACAAATGATAGTGTGGATTATCCTGATTATGCTAGTAAGGCTGCTTTGGCAGTAGCTAGTGGACAAGTGGAACGTGGTATTGTAGTATGTGGAACAGGTATAGGTGTTAGTATTGTTGCAAATAAGATTAAAGGAATTCGTTGTGCTTTAGCACATGATACTTTTAGTGCACGAGCAACAAGAGAACATAATGATACAAATATGTTAGCGTTAGGACAAAGAGTAATCGGAGAGGGATTAGCTTTGGATATCGTGAAATTATGGTTAGAAACCGAATTTGCAGGGGAACGTCACATGCAAAGAATTGAAAAAATGATGAGTTACGAGGGGGAATAAGTATGAAAGACAATGCAGTATTTGAAAGTATGGAAAGAGAATTAAATAGACAAAGACAAAACATCGAGTTAATTGCGTCTGAAAATTTTGTATCAGAAGATATTTTAAAAGCAACAGGATCTGTTCTTACAAACAAGTATGCAGAAGGGTATCCAGCAAAAAGATATTATGGTGGATGTCAATTTGTAGATGAAGTAGAAACGCTTGCAAAAGATAGATTATGTACTATTTTTGGAGCAGAACACGCTAATGTGCAACCACACTCTGGGGCACAAGCAAATACAGCAGTTTATTTAGCGTTATTAAATCATGGAGATAAAGTATTAGGAATGTCTCTAGCAGATGGTGGACATTTAACACATGGGCATCCATTAAATTTCTCAGGAATTAACTATGAATTCCATAGTTATGGAGTAGATAAAGAATCAGAAATGATTGATTATGAAGAATTTAAAAGAAAAGTATTTGAAATCAAACCTAAATTAGTAGTAGCTGGAGCTAGTGCTTATTCTAGAACAATTGATTTTGAATTTATGGCACAATGTTGTCAAGAAGCAGGGGCCATTTTTATGGTAGATATGGCACATATCGCAGGACTAGTTGCTGCTGGGTTACACCCATCACCATTCCCACATGCTGATGTTGTTACAACAACAACACATAAAACACTAAGAGGACCAAGAGGTGGTGCCATTATGTGTAAAGAACAATATGCCAAAGATATTGATAGAGCCTTATTCCCAGGAATGCAAGGTGGTCCATTGATGCATGTAATTGCTGGAAAAGCAATTTGCTTCCATGAAGTAATGCAAGATGATTATAAAGAATATGCTGGACAAATCATTAAAAATGCCAAAGCAATGGAAGAATCTTTTATAGAAGAAGGATTTAGATTAGTAGCTGGAGGAACAGATAATCATTTATTATTAGTAGATGTTAAAGCTAGTTGTGGTATGACTGGTAAAGTAGCAGAAAAGCTATTAGATGAAATTAACATCACTACCAATAAGAATGCGATTCCTTTTGATACAGAAAAACCATTCCAAGCAAGTGGGATTCGTGTAGGAACACCAGCTATGACTACAAAAGGATTTAAAGAAGCAGACTTTAGAGAAGTTGCAAAAATTATTACGTATTGTCTAAAAAATGCAGATAATCAAGCAGTAAAAGAGGAGTGCATAGCAAGAGTAAAAGTATTAGTAGATAAGGTAACAATGTATCAAAATAAAACATATATAGGAGACTAAAAAGATGGCAACAACAATTATGAACCACCCATTAATCGATCATAAACTAACAGTAATGAGAGATAAAGAAACAAAATCAAATATCTTTAAACAAAACTTAGATGAAATTGCAATGTTAATGGCCTATGTAGCAACAAAAGATTTACCATTAAAAAACAAAGAAATTGAAACACCAATTACATCAATGACTGCAAAAGAACTAAAAAGAGATGTCGTATTAGTACCTATCTTAAGAGCAGGACTAGGACTAGTAGATGGTTTCCGTACAATTATCCCAACTGCAAAAGTAGGTCATATTGGAATGGCACGTAATGAAGAAACACTATTACCAATTGAATACTATGCTAAATTCCCAAAAGAATTAGATATCGCAGATGTATTAATTGTAGACCCTATGTTAGCAACTGGTGGTAGTGCTATTGATGCTATTGAAAGTGTAAAATCAAGAGGAGCGAAATATATTAAATTAGTATGTTTAGTAGGAGCTCCAGAAGGTTTAAAAGCAGTAGAAGAAAAACATCCAGATGTGGATATTTATTTAGGAACATTAGATAGCCACTTAAATGAAAAAGGATATATCGTACCTGGTTTAGGTGATGCGGGAGACCGTTTATTTGGAACCGAATAAAAAAATATTGCAAGAAATACTATTTGCACTCCAATTAGGAGTGCAAATAATTGCAACCTTTATACTAGCAATAATGATAGGATTAAAGTTGGATAGCTATTTTAATAGCAAGCCAACTTGGATACTTCTATGTTTATTGCTTGCTTTTGTTTTGGTTATGAGAACATTATTAGGGGTAATAAAGAAATGAATGAATACATAATTATAAAAAAATCAGTAAAAGTTGCGGGTATAGGTTTGATAATTTTTACAATAACGAGTATAATAACAAGCAATGTTAGTTATATGCTTGGGTTTTTACTAGGGTATGGTATCAATTTGGCTACCTTTTATGTAATTATTCAAACATCAGCATTAATTTTAGAATTACAAGCTGGAACAATTGGATTAGTAAGTGTTCTTTATTTTGTAAAGCTATTATTATATGGAGTAGGCTTTTTTCTAGCATTTAATTTTCCAACGATCTTTAGTCCAGTTGGAGTATTAATAGGATATTTTATAGTAAAAGTTACTATATATATTCAAACTTATCGAAATAGAGGAGGTGACGTGGATGGATAATATTGTTATCCAGAATGAATTGATTTTTTCTTTGATTATTATGATTGCTTTATCGATACTATTTATCTATGTAGGTAGTAAAGTTAAAAAAGCAGATCCAACAAAAAGACCAACAGGTATTGTATTAGTTGCAGAAACGTTAGTGAAAATTGTTTATGATTATATGCAATCTATTATGCCAAAGAAATTTGAAAAAGGATATTATCCTTATTTTGCAATGTTATTTATATATTTAATAGCAGCAAACCTTAGTGGTTTAATAGGCTTTGATACACCAACATCAAACTATTCAATAACACTTGCAATTACCTTAATTACATTTACATTAATACAATGGAATGCAATTAAAACAAAAGGAGTAGGGACATATGTATGGAATACAGTATGGCCACCTACTAACTTATTAAGTGTCGTTTCACCTTTGATTTCTTTATCAATGCGTTTATTTGGTAACGTATTAAGTGGAACAATCTTAATGGCATTAGTTTATGCTTTTACAGCATGGTTATCTAATTTTTTACTACCAGTAAATTTCTTAGGACCAATTCTTACACCTTGGTTACATATGTATTTTGATGTGTTTGCAGGATGTATACAAACGTTAGTATTCGTGACTTTATCTAGTATCTTAATTGCCATGGAGGCAGCACAAGACTAGTAAAGATATAAAAAATAAAACTCAGGAGGAATAAATTATATGACAGATTATGGATTAGTGGCAATTGCAGCAGGTATTGCAATTTGTGCAGGTTTAGGAACAGGTATTGGGGAAGGTATTGCAGCTAGTAAAGCAGTAGAAGCAGTAGGTAGAAACCCAGAAGCAGAAGCAAAAATTCGTACAATGATGATTTTAGGGATTGCATTATCTGAAACAGTAGCAATCTATGGTTTATTAATTTCTTTTATCTTATTATTCGTATATTAATCAACAACATGAAGGAGGAATATAGATGGATATAGATATCGCGTCGAAGCTGTTCCCCAATATTACTACCGTTGTAGTACAACTACTTTCAACAGGAGTTATGTTATTGATTTTTAAGAAATTTTTATGGGTGCCAATGCAGGAATATTTTGCAAAAAGAGCTGACTTTATCGAAGGTACAATTCAAGATGCAAAAGATATGCAAGAACAAGCAAAAGCATTTGTAGAAGCTAGTGAAACACAATCAAAACAAGCTGCTATGGAGTATCGTAGTATTGTCGAACAAGCAAAAGAAGATGCTAAACAAGCAAAAGAAACAATTTTAGAAGATGCAGCTAGTGAAGCTCGTCAAAAAATAGAATTAGCTGGTCGTGAAATTGAAAATCAAAAAGCGAAAGCAGCTAGTGAAATGAAAGAAGAAATAGTTTTAGTAGCAATGGATGTAGCTTCAAAAGTTATGAACCAACAGATGGATGATTCAACAAATAAAGCATTAATTGAAAGCTTTGTAGAAGAAGTAGTTAATTAATGGAAGTAATAGCGAAAACATATGCTGAATCATTATTTGATTTAGCACTAGAAGAAAATAAGGTAGATAGCTTTACGAAAGATATGGGAGCTATTTATACTGTTTTTAATGAAAATCCATCGTTTATTGAATTCTTTAGCCATATTATGGTAAAAGAAGAAGATAAGAATCAATTATTAGAAAAAAGCTTTCAAGAAGTAGATGCTTATGTATTAAATTTCTTAAAGTTATTAGTTAGAAAAAAGAGAATTCGTTATATTGTATCAATTAGTAGTGCTTTCCAAGAACTAGTAGATGATTATTTGGGTATCAAAAAAGGAATTATCTTTTCAAGTTTTGATTTATCAAAAGAACAAGTAGTAGATATTGAAAAAGCTTTATCTATAAAAGAAAAGAAAACAGTATCTTTAACTACACAAAAAGATGAATCATTAATTGGTGGTATCAAAGTACAAATAGGTAATCGTATTTATGATGCTTCCATCAAAAATAAATTAGAATCAATGAAAAAAGAATTAATAAGAAAGTAGGTGACCTAAGTGGGGCTTAGACCAGATGAAATAAGTGCTTTAATCAAAGAACAGATTAAAAACTTTGATAACGTATTAGAATTAAAAGACGTCGGTTCTGTTATGACAGTAGGTGACGGAGTTAGTTTAGTACATGGACTAGATAGCGCAATGCTTGGTGAATTACTATTATTCCCTAATAATGTTTATGGAATGGTAATGAACTTAGATGAAGATGCAGTAGGTGCTGTATTATTAGGTGAAGAAAGTACGATTAAAGAAGGAGACGAAGTTAAACGTACTGGAAAAATCATCGAGATTCCGGTTGGGGATCAAATGTTAGGTAGAGTTGTGAATCCTTTAGGACAACCAATTGATGGTTTAGGGGAAATTGATTTAACAACAACAAGACCAATTGAACGTGTAGCTAGTGGGGTTATGACAAGAAAGTCAGTAGATCAACCATTACAAACAGGGATTACTTCTATTGATGCGATTATTCCTATTGGTAGAGGACAACGTGAGTTAATCATTGGAGATCGTCAAACAGGTAAAACTGCAATTGCTATTGATACAATCTTAAACCAAAAAGATCAAGATATCTTATGTGTTTATGTTGCTATTGGACAAAAGAATTCAACAGTAGCACAAATTGTAGAAAAACTAAGACAAGGTGGAGCATTAGAATATACAACAATCGTATCTGCTAGTGCATCAGAACTTGCACCAGTACAATATATTGCTCCTTATGCAGGGGTAACAATTGCTGAAGAATGGTTAGAACAAGGAAAAGATGTCTTAATCGTATATGATGATTTATCAAAACATGCGGTAGCATATCGTACAGTGTCTTTATTATTAAAACGTCCACCAGGTCGTGAAGCATATCCTGGAGATGTATTCTATTTACACAGTAGATTATTAGAACGTGCATGTCGTTTAAATGAAGAAAATGGTGGAGGATCAATTACTGCTTTACCAATCATTGAAACACAAGCGGGAGATATTTCTGCATATATTCCAACGAATGTAATTTCTATTACAGATGGACAAATATTCTTACAACAAGAACTATTTAACTCAGGATTCCGTCCTGCAATCGATACAGGTTTATCAGTAAGCCGTGTAGGATCAGCAGCACAAATCAAAGCAATGAAGCAAGTATCGGGATCATTAAAACTAGAATTAGCACAGTTTGCTGAAATGCAAGCATTTGCTCAATTTGGTTCTGACTTAGATGCTGCTACAAAAGCTACATTAGACCATGGTCAAAAAGTACGTGAAGTATTAAAACAAGCACAATACTCACCACGTCTTGTAGAAGTACAAGTAGTTACTTTATTTGCTTTAAAACATGGGTTTACTAAGAAATTAGAAGTAGAAGATGTAAATGAATTTATGGATTCTTTAGTAGAAAATATTCAAATGACTCATCCTGAATATTTAGCAGAAATTAAAACACAAAAAGTAATTAGTAGTGAATTAGAAACAAGTTTAAAAGACGTAATGGAAGCTTTTGTAGAAAAATTCTTAAAATTAAAGGCAAAGGGGTAATCGCTTATGCCTGGAATGCAAGAGATAAAACGTCGAATTAAATCTGTCGATTCTACTAAAAAGATTACGAAAGCAATGGAGTTAGTAGCAACATCAAAGCTTCGTAAAACTAGAAATCAATTAGAAGAGTTAAAACCTTATTATTCTACGGTTCGTCAAACAGTTGGTGAAATATTAGAAAGTAATAAAGGATTAGATGATAGTGCATTCTTAAAAGTAAATCAAGAAGGGAAGACTGTTTATATTGTAATTAGTTCTAGTTTAGGACTATGTGGTGGATATAACGCGAATGTAATTAAAACAGTATCTAACCTTATTGATAATGATAATTGTGTTTATACGATTGGTACTAAAATAGAACGTTATATGAAAAGAACTGGTGGAGACTATGTTGATACTTATGCTGATTTAAATACAACGTTGGATTTTGATACGGTTATTAAGATGGTAGATAGTCTTTGTCAACAGTATAAAAACAAAGAAATTGAAAGTATTAAAATTGTATATACTGAGTTTATCAATAACTTAACATTTACACCAAGAGTAGTAACACTACTACCGGTAGATACAAGTGAATTTGAAGATATTCAAGTATCTAACAAATATACATTATTTGAACCAACTCCTGGAGCTGTATTAGATGCATTAATTCCACAATACATGCAAGGATTGATTTATGGATACTTAGTAGAATCAGTAACTAGTGAAAATGCATCAAGACGTACTTCAATGGAAAATGCGACAGATAATGCAGTAGAACTAACAGATCAATTATTATTAAAATACAATCAAGCTAGACAAACAGCGATTACGAATGAAATTTCAGAAATCGTTGCTGGTGCGAATGCACAGTAAAGTGAAGGAGGTGCAATATGCCACAAAATATAGGAAAAGTAATCAGTGCTAGAGGGCCGATTTTAGATATCCAATTTAATGGATTTGAAAACTTGCCAGCACTAAATACTGCTATTTCACTGCAAAATGGAGATGATACATTAGTAGTAGAAGTTGCAGGTCATATCGGTGATGATGTTGTACGTTGTGTTGCCATGGGTCCTACGGACGGAGTTGTTCGTGGTATGGAAGCAATGGATACAGGAAATCCGATTGTTGTACCAGTTGGAGAAGATACATTAGGACGTATGTTTAATGTATTAGGAAACGCTATTGATGGAAAAGAAAATCTTGATGCAAGTGTAAAAAGAATGCCAATTCATCGTAGTGCCCCTAGTTATTCAGAGCAACGTACAGAAACAGAAATTTTAGAAACAGGGATTAAAGTAGTAGACTTAATTTGTCCATTTATTAAAGGTGGTAAAATTGGTTTATTTGGTGGTGCTGGTGTAGGGAAAACAGTATTAATCCAAGAATTTATTAATAATATTGCTACTGAACATGGTGGTTTATCAGTATTTGCGGGTGTTGGTGAACGTAGTCGTGAAGGTAATGATTTATATTATGAAATGAAAGAAAGTGGCGTTTTAAATAAAACGACATTAGTGTTTGGACAAATGAATGAACCACCAGGAGCACGTTTACGTGTTGCCTTAAGTGGGTTAACAATGGCAGAACATTTCCGTGATGAAGAAGGACAAGACGTATTATTATTCATTGATAATATCTTCCGTTTCACACAAGCTGGTTCAGAAGTATCTGCACTTTTAGGACGTGTTCCTTCTCAAGCTGGATACCAACCAACATTAGCTACCGAAATGGGTGCCTTGCAAGAACGTATTACATCAACAAAACAAGGATCAATCACTTCAGTACAAGCAGTATATGTACCTGCCGATGACTTAACTGACCCTGCTCCTGCTACTACATTTGCGCATCTTGATGCCAAAGTAGTATTAGATCGTTCTATTGCAGCATTAGGAATCTATCCTGCAGTAGATCCATTAAACTCTTCTTCTAGAGCATTAGATCCTCTAGTAGTAGGGCAAGAACATTATGAGGTAGCTCATGGTGTACAACAAATCTTACAACGTTTCCAAGAATTACAAGATATTATTGCAATTCTAGGAATGGATGAATTAGGTGAAGAAGATAAATTAACTGTTGCACGTGCAAGACGTGTGCGTAACTATTTATCACAACCATTTACAGTAGCTAGCCAGTTTACTGGAATGGATGGAAAATATGTCCGTGTAGAAGATACAATTAAAGGATTTAAAGAAATCTTAGAAGGTAAACATGATGATTTACCAGAACAAGCATTCCATAACGTAGGTTCTATTGAAGAAGCTATTGAAAAGGCGAAAACTTTACTGTAATGAAAAAATTTCGTTTAAAAATAGTTACTCCTAAAGGAATCTATCGTGATGAGGAAGTAGAGATGTTAAATCTTAGAACAACTTCTGGACAAATTGGAATTCTTGCAGACCACATGCCTTTGGCTGCTGGATTAGCAATCGGAGATATGAATTATCTTATTGAAGGTCAAAAAAAGCATTTTGCATTATCAGGTGGATTTGTTTATGTAAATGAAGAATGTACTACGATTATCGCGAATACAATAGAATCAAGTGAGGATATTGATTTAGATAGAGCTCAAAAAGCTCATGATCGTGCTACAAAAATAATGACACAAAAACAAGATCAAATCGATATGCTTAGAGCACAAAGAGCACTGCAAAGAGCAGTGACTCGTATAAGAGTAAAAGAATTAGGTTAGTGTTATCAATCATTCAAAATGGATAATTATCACTTAAATAAAAAGATAGCTTCGGCTATCTTTTTTGTCGTAAGAACTTTATGTGAAATGGATTATTTTGATAAAATCAACTAAATTCTATTTTTCTATTAGGTTATTGTATGATATCATATAGATAGGTATGGTTTTAAAGGGATAAGAAAAAGGGGAATTAATGTATTATGAGATATTTAAATATATTATATAAAGGACATCAAAACTTAATAGATATACTTGAACAAAATCAGTTTCAAGAAGAACATAATTGTCTAGTACGTATCCATACATCTAGTTTAGATACGTCTTTTGCAATGGACTTAGCAAGTAAAATAAAACAACTCTTGCCTTTTGCTAATGTGATTGGTTGTGCTACCAGTGGAGTAACATACCAGGGAGAAATCTATCCAACAGATACATTAATTTCGATTACAAGTTTTGAAAATGCAAAAGTATTTTCAGATATATGTTGTTTAAATCATAAAAATAAAGATAACTTAGCAAAATATATTTCCACTTCAGTCAATGATTTTGGTGCAACAAGTTCCTTTTTATTTTTAACATGCTTTGATATGCCAGTGACACATATGATACGTGACTTAGAAAAACAATCACCACAAACATCTTTTATTGGTGGATTAGCAGGTTATAGTGACGAAAAAACAGGTGCGATAGCAACCTATGTTTTTAATGATAAAGAATGTTATGACAATGGATATGTTGTAGGAGGTGTCAGTAAAGATTATGCTCTTTGCTATATGAATACGATTGTTGGACATGATCCTATATCAGATAGTCATGTTATTACAAAAGTGAATGGTAGTTATGTCGAAGAAATTGATAATCAAGAGTCATTACAATGGATTAAAGATCAATTAGGGTTAAAAGAATTAACAGAAAATAATCAATGGAGTGATACAGTACAATCAGATATTCTGCTTCGAATTCCACTCGTATTAGAAGGAGAAGAG
Source organism: Tannockella kyphosi (assembly GCF_021054785.1). Lineage (GTDB taxonomy): Bacteria > Bacillota_I > Bacilli_A > Erysipelotrichales > Coprobacillaceae > Tannockella > Tannockella kyphosi. The sequence goes on from NZ_CP088239.1 coordinate 2,118,931, forward strand.
GGTTCTAGTAGATTTGTACAATACGAACAAGCAAGCAATAAACTAATGTTATATTTTTCAGAATTACCAGCAGGACAAAAGTTTAGAATGGGATATTTAAGTACGGTTGCAAGTTTAACAGAATGGCAAAATACGTATATAGATTTACAAAATACATCAGTAGAATATATTTTTACTTATTCTTGTTTATTCCGTCGTATGTATTTAGATAATTTATCAAAAGTAGAATTACAACCATTTACGAATGATGATATCGCTGGTGCATTTATGTTAGGAGAATTTGGAACAAAAAATGATGTTTCACGATTCTATAATGGTACATGTTGTATTGTTACTTTTGCGGAAAAAGAAAATTACTTAAAAATTGCATTTCAGGATGCTAATTCTTTAGTTGATATACAAAACAATCAAAATTTAACATTAGACTTTCATGAGTTTAAAGATAGACTCGATAATAAGAAAGGAACATTAATACATCGAATAGAAAGTCGTGAAGAAGTTAGTAATCATATGTTTTTTGATACAAATTCTCAGTTTACCAAGACAATGTCGATGTTTGTGTTGGAACGTTTTCAAAATGATACATCGAAATTATGTTTGATAACAAACCATATAGTAGGTTTAGATAATAATAGAGTCGATGATAAAGATAAACGAATCGTTTTGCAAGAACTTATTGAAATATGTAAAGATTATTTAGAAAAGTTTAATGAAGGATTACAATTTGATTTCTATTATTTTACAGTAGACAGTTTCTTTTTTACAATTAGAGGAGAAAAGAATAATGTTAAAATCATAGAACTAACGAAAGCACTATATACTTATTTAAATAAGCAAGTAAATAAATATAAAACATATAAGATTTATAATTCGTTTACCATTTCTTTAGAAGTAGCAAAAATAGAAAATATGTTAGCTAGTCAATCAAAACCAAAGATAGAAGGATATAAGCATTGTTTTAGTATCTATCATGGAGAAGATCAAGTATCGTTACTTCAAAATGAATTTGAAATAGTTTCTACTTTAAAAAGTATTATAGAAAGACAAGTTATTGTCCCTTATGTACAAGGGATTTATGATAATAAAAAAGGGGAATTTGTAGGCTACGAAACGATTATGCGTTTAATATCGGATAGTGGGGAAGTACTATTTCCAGAAAACTTTTTTGATGTTGCAAAAAAATATGGCTTATATTTAGATTTAAATTATATCTTAGTTTCAAAAGTACTTGATTATATAGATGGTAAAGAAGAGATGGTTTTTATCAATGTAGGTAGACAAGACTTAGTTTCTAATGCATTTATTAAAATGGTGGGAGAAAAGCTTCATCAAAACAAAGTAGTCTTTGAAATCAATGATATAAAAGAATTTAGTGATATGCAAGAATTAGAAAAAGTAATTAGACAGTTTATGAAACTGGATATTAAATTTGGTATCAATGTAGTGGATAGCTTAGATATCAAGTGTTTAGAAGAAATGGAGAGTAAGAAATTAAGCATAGACTTTATTAAGATTCGTTCAAAACAATATACTAATATTCTAAATGATAGTACATGGAAATTAAGATTCTTCCATCTTAAAAGAATATTACATGCAGAAATGATGGTAAGAAATGTAGAAACGGCATCAATGCAAAAATCAGTCATTGAAAATTCAGTAAGATACACGCAAGGACCATTCTTTTCAACACCTATTCCATTGGAAGAAAGTTCGTCATTTTTCAAAACAAACGAAATGTCTATCGAGGACTATGATGAACAGGCATACCGAAAGAATAATAGAACATTAAAGAAACTATCTTTTGCAGGAATGATATTCATTGTCCTTTGTGCTTTTATTGGATCATGGGTATTTATAAACCAAAGCTATCATGTAGTAGAACAGATGAATGATGAGTTCTTGTTAGAACTAGCAACAAGCTCATCTAATCAAGTTTCAGCAACAGCAGAACGATATGTTGATGAACTTATTTTAGTGAGTGATAGTTTATTGCTAAATGGTTGGCAAGAAGATACGCTTATCGAGAATTTATCAGTTTATGATAATACGGCATTGTATGATGAAATTTATGTTTCTTATAATAATGCAGTTCCAGTAAATGCTTCAGGAGAACAATTAGTTGTAGATTGGAGTTTGGAAGGAGAATTAGAACCACTATATAGTGAAAGTAGTGGGGAATGGATTCAAGTTTTATCTTCAGCAATAGAACATAGTAGCTTAGAAGAAGTACTTTGTATGGTTCGTACTTTAGAAGATGAAGAAGGAAATATAGTACAGTTTTTTACAGTATATGATAAGACAAACTTTTTAAGTGCCATAGATATAGAAACATTTGGTGGACAAGCTTTTATACATTTATGTGAAGTAGATGGTAGTGCCATTATTATAAGTGGTGATAATAATAACTTGTTTATGGGTGGAGATATGTATGACTTTATTGATACTTTTGATTTTACAAATGAGTTAACAACAGATATTGTAAGAACAGATATGGAATCAGGTGATGTATCGTTGTTGAAGTATTTATTAAATGATCAAGAAAGAACAGCAGTGATGGTACCAATAGAAAATACAGATTGGTGTATTATTAGTATTATTATTGATGCTACGGTTTTGGATTTTGCGGATACAATGAGTAATATGGCTTTAACATTTGTAAGTGGTATGTTGGTTATTTTTATGGGTTATATTATATTAGTATGTATGATAGAAGGTAGATATAGCAAAGCATTATCAAAGTCATTAGAAATGAGTAAACGATTAACACATTCTCTTAAAACAAATATGGAAATTGATCCTTTGACTAGGTTATATAGCCGTGTAGCTGCAGAAGAAAAGATAGCAGAAGTTGTTATGAAGGATAGTTTATTTGGAGCAAATGTATTGGTTTATGTAGATGTGGATAATTTTAAAACAATTAATGATACCTATGGTCATAAAACAGGTGATATCTATTTACAAGAAGTATCTTTGGCTATGAAGTCAAATGTTAGAAATAATGATATTATTGGGCGATTAGGTGGCGATGAATTTGTGATGTTATTAAAAGGTGTGGAAGGAAAAGAAGATCTTCAAAGTATTCTTGATCGTGTTTTAGAAGGCGTGAATGCTGTTGAAATTAAGGGAGTTTCTTTAGATGCAGTTTCCATTAGTGTTGGAATTGTGTTTGTTCCTAGAGGTGGAGGATCTTATGAAGAGCTTTCACATAAAGCAGATACAGCTCTTTATATGGCAAAACTAGCAGGTAAAAATAAGTACGTATTCTATGATGAAATAAATAATTAAAAGAAGAGGCTGTAACGCATTAATAAAATAAGATTTGTTTACATTATGGAAAAAGGCGCAGAATTCAAGATGAATTCTAACGCCTTTTTTGGTATAATAATTGTATGGAAAACTCGACTTTAACATACAATACTACACCAATTTCCATAACCTATAATAGCACATTCCAAATGAAATTACCATTAGACATTTACACGGTTTTACCTAATGATGATTACTTAACATCTTTCGTAGAAATTATGAAAGGACTTGATGTTGCCAAGTATTTGAGCCAACCTTTCCCTCATGTAGGGAATAAGGGATACGACCCTAAAATGATGTTGAATGTTGTCCTGTTTGGATTCATGGAGAAGGTACCTAGTCTAAGAGAACTAGAAAAATTATGTCGTACAGATATTCGTTATATTTATTTAGCTGATGGTTCTACACCTAGTCATCAGTCTTTTAAGCGTTTCATGGATAAGTATTTAAAAGTACAAGTGAGAGATATTTTTTATGATATTAATGAACGATTAAAAGCACTTGACAACATAGATACTTCAGCGCTTTATATCGATGGTACAAAGATAGAAGCGAACGCAAAAAAGAACAGCTTTGTATGGAAGAAAGCAACAATAGGATATCAAGCAAAATTGTTTGATAAGGTATCAAAAATACTACCTGATATAAACAAATTAGTTTCTACTAGTTATTCTATTCAACCTCGTTATTCATCTCTATTGCTTGGCGAGATAGCTGATAGACTAATGAAGGAAGCAACTGCTCAAGGAATAACGTTTGTTTATGGAAAAGGAACAAGAAAAAGCTTATTACAACGAGTTTTTGATGATGTTCTAAGTTACTATCTATCTGCTAGTAAGTATGAAGAACAGTTAAAAATATGTGGGGATAGAAATAGTTACTCTAAAACAGATCATGACGCAACTATGATGAATATGAAGTATGACTATTATAATCAAACTGGAGTCTTTAAACCAGGCTACAATATACAAATAGGAGTCAGTGACGAATACATCATGCATCTAGATATTTATAGTAATCCAACCGACACAAAAACATTTATCCCATTTATGGAACGCTATAAAGAATATTATGGAGAATTACCAACATATCCTGTTGGAGATGCAGGATATGGAAGTTATGATAATTATATGTACTGTATAAAAAATGGAATGAATTTATCTATGAAGTATAATTATTATGCGATAAAGAATAGTACAAAGTTTAAAAAGAAAATATATCATATACTAAATTTCAAGAAAGATGAAAAAGGAAAATATGTATGTCCTCAAGGACATACATTCAATATAGATGAAGGGGAAGTATACAATGAAAAAGGAGTATATACCCAAGTACATAGTCGATATAGTTGTGGGAAATGCCATAATTGTCCAGTAAAAAATAAGTGTACAAAATCAACAGGAGAAAGAGTCCTCAACATAAATGTAACTCTTAATCAAATGCAAGAAGAAGTGGATGAAATATTATCTACTGAATTAGGGAAACAATTAAAATCAAATAGATCAAGTCAAGCAGAAGGAACATTTGGTTTAATAAAACAAGACCTTGGATATCAAAGAATACGAAGAAGAAAAACAGAAAATGTGAAATTAGAACTCATGTTACTGTCAATAGGATATAATTTGCGAAAATATCATCATAAAAAACACAGGAACGCTACGCACTAATTTAGATAAATAAGAAAATGAAAGAACGAAAAACGTGTTCTACTTTTTATTATGTCCCAAAATGTGAATAACTTCTTATTTTTTTCTGATTAACATAAATTCCTAAAAATAAGGGTAGCAAACTAAAAAAAGGCTAACGCCAAAGATTTAAAAATCTTTATGCGTTACAGCCTCTTCTTATAATAAAAAGGAATCCTTCGATTCCTTAATATAAACGTCGATAATTACAAACTCCTAAAGCTGCATCTAAAGATGCTAAAGAACTGATTTTTACACATTCATTTACTTTATTACCTAGGGTTGTCGATCCATAACCTGATGCATGAATTACCATGCCATTACCAATATAAATACCAATATGGAAGACAGTCCCAGAACCACCATTAAAGGTAACTACATCACCAGCTTGTAAATTACTATAGCTAACAGCAGTACCCATTTTAGAATAACCATTTGCTGTTGTACGAACAATACTAACACCAGCTTGACGATGAGCCCAAGCTACTAAACCAGAACAGTCAAAGTAAATAGCGTTAGGATTATCTAATCCTTGACCATCACCATAACCCCCTCCTGGTGCTCCCCACCAGTATAAACATCCAAGTTTAGATATTGCAAGTTCAGCAATCGCATTTCCAAGTTCCGAATCACCAGGTTCATAACTACTGCTCGAACCAGTACTACTTGATGTATTTAAGGCAGCGAATGATGCAGAAATCGCATCTTCTACAATTTTCATATCATCTGACAAGGCATCAGAGGATGCTGTTGCAGATTCTAATAGCGCAAGTTGTTCATCGAATAAAGCATTATATTCCGCTTGTAATGTAACTTGTGCTTCTTTATCAGCTTCTAAAGAAATAAGTGTTTCGGACATTAAATCTTTTTGATCATCTAATTGAGCTTTATCTAAAAGTAAGCTTTCAATTAATTCATTATCATAAGCAGTTAATTCATTAATACTACTAATACGTGAAAACATATCGGAAAAGCTACTAGAACTAAAGATAAATTGTAAGAAAGAATCACTATTCATATAAGATTGCATCGCATACATGCGTTCTTTAATTGTATCTTCTTTTGTTTCAATATCTTCTTCTAAATTAACAATAGAAGCATTTAAGTATTCTAATTGTTTTTCTTGTTCTTCAATAGCAGTTTCTGTTTCTTCTATTTGACTAGCAATACTAGTAAGACTAGTTTCAAGAGAATCTAATTCATCTTCTGCATCATCAATATCATCTTGTAAATCATCACTCTTTTCAGTCAAATAACTACTAAAATCACGACAAGTATCAATTTGACTAGAAGATAAAGTACTTGATGAACATAACGTATAATAATAATCTTCATCATCAGCAAAATCATCAGCACTAACATTATTAGGGAAACAAACAATCAATAAACAAATAGCAATGATTGTTACTAATATTTTTTTCATCTGACCACCTCATCTTTCCAACATATTATAACATAGATAGACAAACAGGAAAATGAAAAGATAACTTTAACATATTTTAAGATAGTCACATATACTAACTTGAGGAGGTTACAATGATAACAAAAGGAATTGATGTTTCTCAATATCAAGGCATGATTGATTGGGAAACAGTAAAAAGAGAAATAGACTATGCAATTATAAGAGTAGGTTATGGACAAGATCAAGAAGATCAAGATGATAAAATGTTTCAACGGAATATAACAGAATGTACTCGTTTAAAAATACCCTTTGGAGTATATTTATATTCTTATGCTAGAACTACTAGCCAAGCAGTTGGGGAAGCAAATCATGTTTTACGACTAATACGAGGATATAAGCTAGATTATCCTGTCTATTATGATTTAGAAGATGAAAAAACAACCGGACAAGAAAGTAATGAACAAATAGCATTAATAGCAAAAACATTTGGAGATATCTTAGAAAAAGAAAACTATTATGTTGGAATCTATTCTTCATTTAGTTGGTTTCAAACAAAATTAATAGATCCTATTTTTTCACAATATACCAAGTGGATAGCAAGATATAGCAAAGAATTGAATTATAATGGTAGTGTTGGAATGTGGCAATATAGTGATGATGGTAGAGTTCGTGGGATTCAAGGACCAGTTGATTTAAATGAATGTTATGTTGATTTTCCTAGTCGTATGAAACAATTAGGATTAAATGGATATCAACAAATGTATCAAATAAAAGACATGGTATTATTCCATCATGTCTTCTTAACGTCAAAAAGTACGACACCATTAAAACCATATCAAACAATAGGGACAATTACTAAGATTGTACCAAATGCTAGAAATCCTTATTTAATAGGAAAGGATCAAGGATGGGTAAATAATCAAGTAATAGAAGCTAGAGTTATTTATTTAAGTAATCCTGATTATATTGGTAATTCTATAGTAGATGGACTAAAAGAAATAGGAGCAGATTCTTCTTTTTCAAATCGGACTCGAATTGCTATGTTGAATGGGATCCAGGATTATAGCGGGACTAGCAAACAAAATGAAGAATTATTACAATTATTAAAAAATGGAAAATTATTGAGTTAAAAGACAAGTAACATAAGTTTCATGTAAATTAGAGAGTAAATCAAGATGAATTAAATCTTCTTGTTTTATTCTCTCTAACAAATGGATAACGCTCTTATCTTTAATAGTATGAATAAGTGTGGTAGTATACTCAATAATTTGTATTTCTAAAAGAATACTATTCTTTAAAGCACAAATAGGATCAATATGATATTGACAATAAAAAGGATTCCAATAATCAATATGATCATTATCAATAGTCCATAACCTAGGTTCAATACCATATTGATAAACACAATCCATTAATAATTCTAAATGATTATTTTTAATCGCTTTTATATAAAAGAAAGTATCTTTTAATGATCCTTCAAAAACACAATAATGATATGTATACAAATGAAACACACTAGCCTTTGAATAAATACCAGCTAATAATTTTAATAAAGCTTCCCCATCTTCTCTATTTTTATTTAATAAGTGAACACAAGGATAAGGGCTATTTATTTTATAGTTCATTTTCTCACCTCTACATACTTTATGAGAAAACAAAAAAAGTATTCTAAGAAATACTTTTTTGAAAAGCCAAACGTAAGCCACCATCATCTAAATAAATAGTACCACAATGAATAAAACCATTTTTAGCTAAGAATGCTTGCATCCTTTTATTATCAGGATGGGTATCAATCTTAATATTTTTATAAGTTGGAAATAATGCAAAAGCTTGTTCTATACAATAAGTAGCTACTCCTTTAGAAAGTGCTTCTTTTTTAGTAGCAATACGATGAATAACAATACAAGGATCTAAGTTTAACCAAGCTCCCTCAATATAATCATACGATGCTTCTTTTCTAATACTAATCATACAACTAGCAAATACCCCACCATCTATTTCTACAACATAAGCTTCCTCATTTTTAATATCTTGAGCTACCACCTCTTTATTTGGATAACCATCTTGCCATTGATCAATCCCACTCGCTTTCATACTAGCTTTGGCATCATTTAAAATTTGTTCGACTGCATCTAAATCTTGTGTTGTTGTTTTTCTAAGTAACATATATAACCCCTCCTAAAACAATACAATAATAACATAAAAAATATGAAAAACCTATACTCTTCATAAACAATAAGCGGTATACTAAAGGAAGGTAGGTGAAGGATATGGAAATATATAAAAAAATGCATGATTATATGGAGTCCTATGATAAAAGCAATCCTAAAATCAAAATTAAAATTCAACATACATATAGTGTAGTAGCAAAAGCACAAGAAATAAGCAAATCATTATCTTTAAACAAAGAGGATACAAATCTAGCTATTATCATTGCTTTATTACATGATATTGGTCGTTTTGAACAATTAAAAAGATACAATAGTTTTATTGATCATTTAACAATAGATCATGCAAGTTTGGGAATTCAAATATTATTTGAAGAACATTTAATAGAACATTTTTTAGATACAAGAGAATATGATTCGATGATATATTACGCTATTGCTAACCATAATCGTTTAAAAATAGAACCAGGATTAGATAAAAGAACATTATTACATTGTAAAATAATAAGAGATGCAGATAAGTTAGATAATTTAGAAATAAAATGTAAACAAGATTTTGAAGATGTTTATGGAGTAACCAAAGAACAAGTATCCACCCAAACAATTAGTAAAAAAGTATATGATGCTTTAAATGAGCATCGTCAAATTAATGCAAGAGATAGAGTAACTGATTTAGATGTGTGGTTAACACATATTGGATTTGTTTATGATTTTAATTTTGCTTATAGTTTAAAAGAAACATTAGAAAATAATTATGCAAGTATTATTTTACATCAAATAGCGTGCAAAGATAAACAAACAGTACAACAAATAGAAGAGATTGATAAAGTAGTGAATCAATATATGAAGGAACAATTATATGAGAAATAATAAAACAAAACAATTAGTACAAGGAGCTTTTTTAGTAGCTTTATATGGTGTACTAGCAATTATTAATATTATGTTAGGAACTATCTTTGATATTATTTTTATTTATCTTATTTCTTTATTTTTTGTTTTATATACATATTCTTATGGTTTAAAGTATGCACTAACTGCTGCTTTTAGTAGTGCTTTTGTGTTGTTTATTGTAGGAGAGTTATATTTTTTATTTATGGGTATTGGAACTACACTTTGTTGTGTGTTTTATGGAAATAACCTAAGGAAACAAAATAGATTGGCTACTACTTATCTAAAGATTAGTTTAATGATAAAGAATGTTTTTATCTTTTTAGGGATAGAAAGTTTATTAGGATTGAATATGGTAGTGGATGGAATGGCGATGTTACAGGAATATATTCCTGGAGCATCCATATTATATTTCTATATACCAATGATTCTTATTTTATTTTTTATATCAATTATGGAGTCTAGAATCTTAGTAAGCTATACGAAAATATGCATGAGAAAATGGAATATCCAAACTAATTAATGAATTTTACCTTGAATTCGTGTATACTTATTACTAAGTAAAAGGAGTAATAAAGATGATTAATAGATTAAACAAGCTAAAAAATTTAATACTAATTATACTCTTTGTAGAGATTTTTATGTTTATAGGACTCTATATTTTTTCTTCTTCAATTATTACGGGTGCGATGGCAATTTATGTATTGCTTCGTAATACGGCAGCAATTGGAATATTTGTTTATGTTTTCCAAATGTTAGTAAGTAATAATATTGAAATTAGTGAAATAGTAGATAAGAATACAGATAATATTATGATCTTTGGAGGAGTTGGTTTAATTAGTTATGATGAAAATCGTAATATTAGTTGGACTAGTGATTTATTTGAAGAGTTAGATGTTCATTTGATTGGAACAAAGGTATTAGAGTGGCAACCACAATTAGCTTCTTTGTTTGAAGAAGATGATATTAAAACAATTGATATTGCTTCTAGAAAATATGAAGTATATCATAATATGTTAAGTAAATTATTTTATTTAAGAGATGTAACAGATTATTCTAATCTGTTACAAGATTATGAAGATCAACAAATATGTATGGCATATATTACAATTGATAATTATGATGAATCAATAGAACGTTCGGATGAACAAACAGTAGCATCGATTCAAACATTATCAAGACAAACTTTATTAGATTGGGCTTTAGAAAATGGGATTATTTTAAGAAGATATAAGAGTGATTGTTATATTGCGATTTTTAATGAACGTATTTATCAAAAACAAGCAGAACAACATTTCCCTATCTTAGATGAGTTTAAACAAAAAGCAGAACAATTAGATGTATTTATGTCGTTAAGTATTGGGATTGGAATCGAGAGTAAGATTTTAAGAGAATTAGATGAGATGGCTTTTGAAGCAGCTAGTTTATGTTATTCTCGTGGTGGAGATCAAGTTGCGGTAAAATCATTGAGTGATGATACTCGTTTCTTTGGAGGACATAGTGAGAATTTAGAGAAGTCAAATCGAGTTCGTGCTAGAGTTATTAGTCAATCTGTGGGTAATTTAATTAATAAGGCAAGAAATGTTATTATTATGGGACATAAGCAATCTGATTTTGATTCTTTAGGAGCATCGATTGCAATGCATGCAATGTGTCGTTCTTTAGGAAAAGAGAGTCATATTTTAGTAGATTTTGATTCTATGGAAGAAAAAACATTAGCAGTTGCAAGAAGCATGAAAGATGGGGATTATAGTGATATCTTCATTCAGGCAATGCAAGTTAGTGAGTTATGTGATGATGAAACATTATTAATTGTTGTAGATAATCATAAACCTACATTAGCAATTGATCGTGCGATATTTACTTATGTGACGAATGTTATTGTTATTGATCATCATCGTCGTGGACAAGAGTTTATTGATTTACCAATATTAGCTTATTTAGAACCTTCAGCTTCTTCTACCGTAGAATTGGTAGTAGAGTTATATGAATATCAAAGAGAAACGATTCAATTAACAGAATTAGAAGCTACTGTTTTATATACGGGAATGTTAGTGGATACAGGAAACTTTAAAAATAGAGTGGGTCCTAGAACTTTTGAAATGGCAGCAGTATTGAGAGAAATGCAAGCGGATGTTCGAGAAGCAAATAAATATTTAGAAGATGATTATCAAACAACAGTTGATAAATTAGAAATTACAAGAACTGCTTATTTATATGGAGAAGCAGTGTTGATAGCGTATGGTCAAGTTGATAAAATAAGGCCACGTACTTTGTTAGCGAAAGTAGGAAATGAGTTAATTTCCATAGCAGGAATTAAAGCAGTGTTTGTAGTAGGACATACGGATAAGAATCAAGTTTCAATTAGTGCTCGTAGTGTTGGGGATGTGAATGTGCAAGTGATTATGGAAAAACTTGGTGGAGGAGGACACTTCTCTATGGCGGCATGTCAAATTGAAAATACGACGATTCGAGAAGTAATTGGTAAGGTAGAAGGTGCGATAGAAGTATATCGTGAAGAAAGGGATAAATTATAATGAAAGTAATATTATTGCAAGATGTTAAAAATGTAGGTAAAAAAGGAGCAGTTGTGAAAGTAGCAGATGGCTATGGACAAAACTTCTTGATTAAAAATAAATTAGCGGTAGCAGCAACAGAGACTAGTCGTAAAGTATTAGATCATCAAATGGAAGAAGAAAAGAAATTAGAAGCACAGAAAAAGACGGATGCAGAAGAATTAAAGAAAGTATTAGAAGCAATTACGTTGGAGTTTCAATTAAAATCTGGTAAAGATGGACGTACTTTTGGAAGTATTTCTACTAAGAATATTGTAGAAGAATTAAGAGAGAAACATCAAATTAAAGTAGATAAAAGAAAATTTATTGATGCTCATACGGTAGGAGCATTAGGATATACGAAATTAAAGTTAGAATTATATAAAGGAGTTATTGCAACAATAACTGTTCATTTAACGGAAAAATAAGGAGAAAAAAGATGCAACCAAGAGTAGAACCACATGATATAGATGCAGAACAAGCTGTCTTAGGGGCTATGTTAATATCAAAAGATAAACGTAGTGAAGCAGTTACTGAGCTTACAACAAGTGACTTCTATGACAGTAGACATCAGCTTATTTATCAAGCAATTGAAGTAATGGAAGCAAAAAAAGAAGCAACGGATACAACAAATGTAGCTTCTTATTTAAATACGTCTGGTCATTTAGAAGCAGTGGGAGGAGTTGCTTATTTATTAGAACTAGCTAACTCTTTGCCTGTATTAGGACATACAAGCTATTATATTCGTACGTTACAAAATAAAGCAATGTTACGAAATATTATAACGGAATCATCTATTATTACAGCACAAGCTTATGAAGATGGAATTGATGTAGCAGACTTTTTAGCACAATCTGAAAAGCGTATTATGGCTGCAACAAAAAATCGTACTTCTGGTGAATTTAAAGAAATTGGAGAAGTGCTAGGTGAAATTAAACAAGAATTAATTATTTTATCGAAAAGTGATAATACTACTTCTGGGGTACCATCTGGCTTTGTTGCATTAGATGCAATTACACATGGGTTCCATCCTGGGGCATTGATTATCGTAGCAGCGAGACCAGCTATGGGGAAAACTGCTTTTGCGTTAAATTTAGTTCAAGCAGCAGCCCATGAATCACGTGATCCAGTAGTTTTATTTTCTTTAGAAATGGATGCAGCATCTTTATTAAAACGTATTATTTGTTCAACAGGATCGATTACTGGGGAAGATATTAAAACAGGTAATATTTTAAAAAGTGGTCCAGGGGAAGCAAAATATCAAGCAACAGTAGAAAAAGTATCGAAATGTAACTTATATATTGATGATAGTGGTGGTATTACAATTAATGATATTGCTGCAAAATGTCGTCAACTAAAGAGTCAAAAAGGTGGAATAAGGATGATTGTTGTAGATTATCTACAATTAATTAATGGTTCAGGTAATAAACCAGGAGATAATCGTCAACAAGAAGTATCTGAAATATCAAGACAATTAAAATCCTTAGCTAGAGAGTTAGAAGTACCAGTCATTGCATTAAGTCAGTTATCACGTGGGGTAGAAAGTCGTACAGACAAAAGACCAATGTTATCAGATTTACGTGAATCTGGAGCGATTGAACAGGATGCAGATATGGTTTCCTTTATTTATAGAGAAGGTTATTATAAAAAAACAGAGGATCAAAAAGATGATAATGGTTTAACAGAAATCATTATTGCAAAACACCGTAATGGACCAACAGGAACAATTCATTTAATGTTTGAAAATTCTTATAGCCGTTTTATAGGTGTTACAAAACAACAAATAGATGGAACAAAAGATGTTCGTTAAGAGGAGGAAATATGTATCATCAATATAGTGAAGGGTGGATTGAAGTAATCTGTGGTTGTATGTTTGCGGGGAAAACAGAAGAATTAATTCGTCGTATTAATGTATTAAGTTTTGCGAATAAAAAAATGAAAATATTTAAACCAGCAATTGACAATCGCTATTCAAATAGTGAAGTGGTATCTCATGCTGGAATGAAAGTTCCTTGTATTGTGGTAAGCAGTGCCATGGAAATACTAGAACATGTTACAAAAGAAGATCAAGTAATCGCAATAGATGAAGTTCAATTCTTTGATGAAAAGGTAGTAGAAGTGTGTGAATACTTAGCAGATCAAGGAAAAAGAGTAATGGTAGCAGGGTTAGATGAAGATTTCCGTGGGGAATCATTTGGAGTTTTACCAGAATTGTTAGCACATGCTGAGTTTGTTACGAAATTAACGGCAGTATGTTCTAAATGTGGTGGACCAGCAACAAGAACACAACGTTTAGTTAATGGAAAACCTGCATCTTATGAGGATCCTATTGTATTGGTAGGAGCAGTCGATCATTATGAGGCTAGATGTCGTAAATGTCATGAAGTACTAAACAAGAAAAGTTTTAAAAATAAATGATGTTCATATTCAATTAATAAATATAATCTATGATAAGGGTGTAGAAATAATTCTAATCCTCCCTTAAATTAGAATGTATGGAAACAAATAATACGATAACACGAGAAAGTTTGGTTCTCGTGTTATTTTTATTTATGTTCATATTCAATTAATAAATATAATCTATTATAAGGGTGTAGAAATAATTCTAATCCTCCCTTAAATTAGAATGTATGGAAACAAATAATACGATAACACGAGAAAGTTTGGTTCTCGTGTTATTTTTATTTATGTTCATATTCAATTAATAAATATAATCTATGATAAGGGTGTAGAAATAATTCTAATCCTCCCTTAAATTAGAATATATGGAAACAAATAATACAATAACACGAGAAAGTTTGGTTCTCGTGTTATTTTTGGCTTTTCAAAGAAATAGATAGGCATATTGTGGGATGTATGGTAGTATATAGGGTGGTTAGAAGTAATAATTAGTGGAGGTTATTTTATGAATAATATGATAGAAAGATTAGAATCAATAGAAAAAAGATATGAAGAATTAAGTCATATTTTAATGGATCCAAATATAGGAAGTGATATTAAAAGAATGACAGAAGTAACAAAAGAACAAGCTAGTTTACAATATGCTTTTGATTTATATCAAGAATATAAAGAAATTTCAAATGGAATAGAAGAAGCAAAATTATTAGCGAAAGAAAAAGATCCTGAAATCAAAGAAATGGCACAAATGGAATTAGATGAATTAGAAGCTCGTTTTCCTGAAGTAGAAAAGAAATTAGAGTTAGAACTAATACCAAAAGATCCAAACGATAATAAAAATGTAATTGTCGAAGTACGTGGTGCTGCTGGTGGTGATGAAGGAAATATCTTTGCAGGTGATTTATATCGTATGTATGTTAAATATGCAGAAGCACAAGGTTGGTCTGTTGATTTAATGGAAGCAACGGTAGCAGAAGCTGGTGGTTTTTCAATGGTCAGCTTTATGGTAAAAGGAGAAGGAGCCTATTCTCGTTTAAAATTCGAATCTGGTTCGCACCGTGTTCAACGTGTTCCTAAAACAGAAACCCAAGGACGTGTGCATACTTCAACAGCAACTGTATTAGTAATGCCAGAAGTAGAAGAAGTAGATGTTGAAATTAATGCTGGTGATTTACGTATTGATACATATCGTGCATCTGGAGCTGGGGGACAACATATTAATAAGACTGATTCAGCTGTTCGTATTACCCATCTTCCAACAGGGATTGTAGCTGCCAGTCAAGATGGTAGAAGTCAACATGATAATAAAGATAAAGCAATGAAAGCATTAATTGCTCGTATTTATGATAAATTCCAACAAGAACAACTAGAAGCTATTGGAAGTGAAAGAAAAGATAAAGTTGGTACGGGAGATCGTGCTGAAAAGATTCGTACCTATAACTATCCTCAAAATCGTGTTACAGATCACCGTATTGGATTTACAATCCAACAATTGGATCGTGTCATGGAAGGTAAGTTAGATGATGTTATTCAAGCATTAATGAATGAAGATCAACGTTTAAAATTAGAAGGGGCACAATAATGGCTACCATTAGACAATTAATTGATCAAGTAGAAACTAGATTAGATAATGAAAATAAGAATGTAAATGTTGCAAAAGTATGGATGTTTCATGTTGTAAATCAACCTCCTCATCTTATTTATATGATGATGGATGAAGAATTAGATGTAACATTAGAAAAGCAATTCTTAGAAGGAATAGAAACATACTTTGATGGAAAACCAATTCAATATATTAAAGGAGTAGAAAACTTCTTTGGTAGAGATTTTAAAGTAAATGAAAGTGTTTTAATTCCTCGTTATGAAACAGAGGAATTAGTAGAACAAATTTTATATCGTATTGATGATTATTTTGAAGATTACAAAGAGATTGATTTATGTGATGTTGGTACAGGTAGTGGAGCAATCGCGATTACATTAGCGTTAGAAGAAGCTAGACTAAAAGTACAAGCTACGGATATATCAAAGGATGCACTTGTTGTTGCAAAAGAGAATGCATTACAATTAGGAGCAGATATTTCTTTTTATCAAGGAGATATGTTAGCACCTTTACAAGGAAAGAAATTTGATATCTTTGTATCCAATCCTCCTTATATACCACAAGATCAAACAATTGAATCAGTAGTAAAAGATAATGAACCACATGTTGCTTTATTTGGTGGAGAAGATGGATTGTATTTTTATCGTAAAATATTCCAAGATGTAAAAAGTATTCTAAATGATCGTGCTTTGTTAGCTTTTGAAATGGGGTTTGATCAAAGAGAATTAATGGAACAAGCGGTAAAGACTTATTTTGATGATGAATTTGAAATAATAAAAGACATAAATGGAAAAGATCGTATGTTATTTATTTATTATCATTTAAAATGATAAAAACAGAAAGATTAATTATTAATCAATTGCATCAAAATGATGCAAAAGCATTTTCTAGTTATCGAAATAAACCAGAAGTGTATCAATATCAAACATGGTCTAATTATTCCATCTTTCGAGCAAAGATACGTATTAATCAATGTAATAATCAAGTCTTTCATAAAGATATCTTTAATTATCAACTAGCAATAAGGTTATTAGATAATACATTAATTGGTGATTTCTATTTAGAACCAATTGATGAAAAGAGTATTGTTCTTGGATATACATTAGATAATGTATATTGGAATCAAGGATATGCCAGTGAGGCATTGCAAGCAATGCTACACTGGTTAAAAGAAGTACATCATTATTTTAGAATAGAATGTCATGTTTATATGGATAATGTTCGTTCTATTGGTTTATTAAAGAAGAATGGTTTTCATTTATATAAAGAGTGTAATAGAGAAAATATTGAAAGTTATGAGTATTTATTAGAAGGATAATATCCTTCTTTTTTATTTTTAGCAACATTCGCCAAATAATGCAATGAATAGGTTTTATACTTAATTTGAGGTGAGGGGAATGGAATTTATATTAGAAAGAAAAAGAGTAAAAGAAATAGAGTTAGGAGTTATGTTTGGTTTTTATGCATTAACAGTAGTATTAGGATGTATTCCGATATTAGAACATGCTGGTTCTTTTGTTTTACCATTGATTATGGTGGCATATTGTTGTGGTTATAAGTATGTTTTTATGTATTATGTTGGGTTGATTACTTCTTGTCTTTTTGTTAGTGGAAATGAGACAATCGTAGTAATGGCAATTAGTATCGGTGTATTTTTTCAATTAGCTAATTTGTTAAAGATAACGAATATGTTTTATATGCCTGTTTTAATTGTAGCAGTGACTGTTTTTTATTTATCAGTATATCAGTTTCATTATAAGGTAGTGGTGATGTCGATGATTGTATCGATTATTCATTGTTATTTGTATAAAGAATTAATACCTATTGTAATTCATCAAACAATGGATCAGTTTATTGAAAAGAAGTGGATTGTAGTTTGTATCTTAAGTTATTTAATGACTACTATATTCTATGAAGTAAATCCAATATTTATGATTGTTTTAATTCGTTATTTCTTTATTATGAGTATTTATTATTTAAATATGCAAGTAGCGATACCTAGTGTTTTCTATATAGCTATCTTATTATTGTTACAAAGCCAAGGATTACAAACTGATATTTTAGCTATCTTATTACCAAGCTTTATTTATTTTATATACAAACCTAAAAATAAGATTCAATGTATTAGTATTTATTTATTAAGTCATATATTTTTACCTTTCTTTATTGATTATGATTATTTCTATCAGGCCTTTGTGATTGTGATGAGTAGTTTACTCTTTATTGTTACACCCAAACTATCTTATCATTATCCTCAAGCAATGGATCAGTTTATTCATACAAACAAACAAAAGCTACAACAAAAAACAGATTCTTTTCGTGAACTATTCCAACAACTAATCGATGTTTTTCAAAACACAAACTCTTTAATACCAGTCCAACAATATGTCGATTATGCAATCGATGATATTTGTACGAATTGTAGTAGCAAAGAACATTGTTTTCGTTCTAGTTATGGTACTACTAGATTGGTGAAACTTATGTTAAAAGGAGTAAAAGAAGATATGAATGAAGAAGATAAACAGTATATTAAAGAGTATTGTATTAATGCTCCTGATTATTTTCAACACATCCAAAAGCATCGTCAAAACTATGTTCGTTTAAAGCAAACAAGTAAAGAGAATCAACATTTAAAAGAAGACTTGTTAGAAGAATTTTCTGTTTTTTCGAATGTTTTTGAAAACTTTCATGATAGTGTTAGACAAGTTCAATTAAATGAACAACATTTATTAGAACATTTAAAAGGATATCATTTTGATATCCAGTATTTAAAGAAAATAAAGATTAGTAAGGAAAGTTATTATTTAGATTTAGGAATCATGCAAATATCTAGGAAAATAATAGAAACAGAATTATTACCAATCATTGAATCTTTTTATCAACAAAACTTTTCTATCTATGCCTTGCAAGAAAGTGTTCCTCATTATGGATATATGTCTTTGCGATTAAAATATGATACAAAATATAGAATAGAACATGGATTTCAACAAATTGCATATGATAAACAAGTATGTGGAGATAATTATACTGTTTTTAAAAAAGAAAATGTTCAATACTTTGCTTTAAGTGATGGGATGGGACAAGGTTTAGAAGCAAGTAAAGAAAGTAAGTTAACATTGGATATATTATCTAAATTAGTAATGAATGGTATTTCTTTAAAAGATACAATTGATTCTATTAATGCTTTACTTAGAGTTAAAAATAGAAGTGATATGTATACGACACTTGATTTATGTGCAATGGATTGTAGTAGTGGAGAAGCTTCTTTTGTGAAGTATGGAGCAAATACGACGTATTATGTTCATCATCAAAAAGTAGTTAAATTAGAAAATCATAGTTTACCTGTTGGTGTAGTAAAAGATCTGAAGATGACTAGTTATCAAAGAATGATGGAACAAGGAGATATGATTATTTTAACTAGTGATGGAGTGGGTGATCGTTTTGAATATATTATTCAAGCAAAGCTGATGATGTTTGAAAATCAACATGCTCAAACGATTGCGGGAATGTTGATGAAAGAAGTACAAATAGGACAAGAACAAGATGATACTAGTATTTTAGTATTAAAAATAACAGACTAATGTTTAAAATAAAACAATAGTCTTTTTATTTTCATGGATTTTCATAGGTGTTAGTGCTATTATTAAGAATATTAAAAGTAGAGGAAACAAGATGAAAGAACATACAAAGGATTTATGTTTATTACATATAGCAGTAATGTTATTAGGATTTTCTGGTACTATTGGGCAGTTTGTAACAGTTAGTTCTATGCTTATTACTTTTGGGAGAGTTGCTTTTTCCTTAATTCTTTTAACAAGCATTTTGCTTGTTAAAAAGGAATCTTTTCGATTGGGTTGTGGGAAGGATTATTGTATTATTGTCGTGGCAGGAGTAGTTTTGTGTATTCATTGGGTTACATTTTTCCAAGCAATTCATTGTTCAACAGTAGCGATAGGAATTATATCTTTTTCTACTTTTCCTATTTTTGTTACTTTTTTAGAACCACTTATTTATCATGAAAAATATTCTATCCAAAGTATTATCTGTTCCTTTGTTTTAATGCTTGGGGTGATGATTACAGTACCTGAATTCAGTTTAGAAAACCAAGTAACAGTTGGAATTATGTGGGGAATGGTATCAAGCTGTAGTTTTGCAATATTATCCTTAATAAATCGTTATTTATCCACTCATTATGATGGTTCTAAGATTTGTTTTTATGAACAAGGGGTAGTGGCAATTTTGTTATTACCGGTGTTTATAATGAGTGATGTAGTATGGTCTAGGAGTGATATAATGGGAGTAATGGCGATTGGTTTTCTATGTACCGCACTAGCATATTCTTTGTATATATCCGCCCAAAAGACAATCAAAGCACAAACAGTAGGATTGATTTCTGGTTTAGAAACAGTATATGGGATTTTATATGCAGCTATTTTGTTGCAAGAAATACCAAGTAGTCAGGAGTTAATGGGAGCGGCTATTATTTTAGGAGTTGCAGTTTATACATCGATGCAAAAAGCAGGGAAAGAAGGAGTATTATGAATTGGGAACTTTTAGATAAGCAGACAACGTATATAGTAGGAGTGTCAGGGGGAGTAGATTCAATGGCACTATTGGATATGTTGGTAGAAAAGCAATATCAAGTTGTCGCTTGTCATGTCAATTATCATTTTAGACAGGATAGTGATATTGATCAAAAGAATGTAGTTGATTATTGTCATGCACATTGTGTGGATTGTCATGTTTATGAGGCGAATCCTGATGATTTTGGAAAAGAAAATTTCCAACACCAAGCTAGAGCAGTACGTTATCATTTTTATGAAACGATTGGAACAAACTATCAAACAGATAAAGTAATATTAGGACATCATTATGATGATGTCTTAGAAAATATAGTGATGCAACAACAAAGAGGGAATTGTTATAATTATCAAGGAATTAGAAGTAAAACAAAGATCTTTGGATTAGAGGTAATTCGTCCGTTGTTAGATACAAAAAAAGAAAGCTTATATGCGTATTGTAAAAAACGAAATGTTACCTATCATGAAGATTATACAAACTTCCAAACACACTTCACTCGTGATAAGATACGTAATGAAGTAATTCCCCAACTAACAAAAGAACAAAAAGAAACAATAATGTTACAAGCAACAATACTAAATCAAGATATCTTAAAAAAAGAAGCACAAATAGCTCCTTATTATCAACAATTTAAAGAAAATGAAATCATTGACTATACCCAAATAGAAACAGAATTATTACCTGTATTTTTATACGCTATTTTAAAGGATGTAATCCATCCTCCTAAAATATCAAAGACTTTAATAGATGAAATAATAAAACAAATTCAAAGTGAAAAACCAAATATAGAAGTAAAAGTATCAGTTAATGTTCTGTTCATAAAAGAGTATAATAATATATCTATTCTAGCAAAAAACCAACAATTGGATTATTGTTTAAAATATGATAAAATCGTGTATGCTAGAGAAGAAATGTTTTTTCTAGAAGCAATAGGTCATATTGATGAAGGAGTATGCATAGAAGAAAGTGATTTCCCAATTACGATTCGTAATGCACAGCCAGGTGATCGGATGATAACAAGTGGTGGAACGAAACGTCTTAGTAGATTGTTTATTGATCGTAAGATCCCTAAGAAGATGCGTCGAATTTGGCCAGTTGTTGTAAGAAATGATGGGACAATTATACTAGTTCCAAGGATTGCTAAAAATATTAACTATTTGTATACAAAACCAAATGTATATGTGGTAAAATTAGACCATTAAGGAGTGATAATGATGCATAAAGATGTAAAAGAGATTTTCATTACAGAAGATGAAATAGTAGCAAAAAGTAAAGAATTAGCTTTACAAATTGATAAAGATTACGAAGGTAAAAGTGTTGTTTTAGTAGGTTTATTAAAAGGATCTATTCCTTTTATGGCAGAACTTGCAAAACATTTACAAACAGATGTTACTTTTGATTATATGAATGTTTCTAGTTATGATGGAACAGAATCAAAAACATTAGTAGTCAAACAAGATTTACAAGAAGAAATAGCAGGGAAACATATTTTAATTGTAGAAGATATTTTAGATACAGGAAAAACATTAAAGAATGTAAAAGATATGTTAGTTGCTAGACATGCTTTAAGTGTAAAGATTGTTACTTTATTGGATAAAGAAGAAGGAAGAGTTTTTGATATGAAAGCAGATTATTATGGATTTAAGATTCCAAATGCTTTTGTTATTGGGTATGGTTTAGACTTCAATGAAAGATACAGACAGTTACCATATATTGGTATCTTAAAAGAAGAATGCTATAAATAAGGAGATATTATGAAAGATAGAAAAGGGTTATTAAAGTCATTTCTACCATGGATTGCAATTTTATTAATTATCAGCATGGTAATGCCTTTCTTGAGCGATACGGATACTACGGAGTTAAATTATAATGAATTTATTGAAATTGTAAATTCAGAAAATATTACTTCTATTGAAGTAATGCCAGGAACATTAGTGGTAGATGTTAGTGGAGAGTATCAAACTACAGTGGATGGAGAAACAACAGTTACTTCTTTTACAACTTGTATTCTTCAAACTGAATTAGAATTAAATAGTTTAATTAGTTTATTAGAATCAAAAGATGTTCCAACTGTTATTGTTGATGAAAATGATGCAAGTCTATTTACAACATTATTAATTAATATATTACCATATGTATTATTATTAGCTGGTATGTATTTCTTAATTAAAATGATGTCAAATAGTGGTGGAAATGGAAAAGCATTTGAATTTGGAAATTCAAGAGCAAAATTAGAAAAGAATCAAACCACTCGTTTTAAAGATGTAGCGGGTGCAGATGAAGAAAAAGAAGAATTAGCAGAATTAGTAGAATTCTTACAGAATCCTAAGAAGTTTGCAGAAATGGGTGCTAAAATTCCTAGAGGGGTGCTTCTTGTTGGGCCACCAGGTACGGGGAAAACATTATTAGCTCGTGCTGTTTCAGGAGAAGCAAGTGTTCCTTTCTATTCGATTTCAGGTTCTGAATTCGTTGAAATGTTTGTCGGTGTTGGAGCAGGACGTGTTCGTGATATGTTCAAAAACGCTAAAAAGACAGCACCATGTATTATCTTTATTGACGAAATTGATGCAGTAGGTCGTCAAAGAGGAACTGGTATGGGTGGTGGACACGATGAACGTGAACAAACTTTAAACCAATTATTAGTAGAGATGGATGGATTTAGTGGAAGTGAAGGGGTTATTATCTTAGCGGCAACAAACCGTGCAGATGTATTAGATCCAGCTTTACTTCGTCCAGGACGTTTTGACCGTCAAATCCAAGTATCGAATCCAGATAAAAAAGCACGTGCTGAAATTTTAGGAGTACATGCTAGAAATAAACGTTTTGCACCAGATGTTGAATTTGGAAATATCGCACAAAGAACACCAGGATTTAGTGGTGCAGAATTAGAAAATGTATTAAATGAAGCGGCTTTATTAGCAGTTCGTTTAGGACATGATTTAATTACAATGGCTGATATTGATGAAGCAGTAGACCGTGTTATGGGTGGACCTGCTAAGAAGTCTCGTAAGTATACAGAAAAAGAACGTCGTTTAGTTGCTTATCATGAAGCAGGACATGCTATTATGGGGTTATCTTTAGAAGACGCTAATAAAGTACAAAAAGTTACGATTATTCCTAGAGGACAAGCTGGTGGATATAACTTAATGACACCAAAAGAAGAAACATATTTCCAAACAAAATCTCAATTGATTTCAACAATTGCAGGATATATGGGTGGACGTGTTTCGGAAGAAGTCTTCTTTGGAGATATTAGTTCAGGTGCTCATAATGACATTGAACAAGCTACTCGTATTGCTCGTGTGATGGTAACTGAATTAGGTATGTCTGATTTAGGATTTATTAAATATGCTTCAGGTCAAGATGCAGTATTCTTAGGACGTGATTATACACAAACTAGTAATTCGCATTCAGGTCAAACAGCACATGAAATAGATAAGGCAGTACGTGCTTTAATTGATGAATGTTACAAAAAGACTACCGAAGTTATTACTGAAAACAAAGATAAATTAATTAATATCGCTGAAGCACTGTTAGAATATGAAACTTTATCTGGCGAACAAATTGAACATTTATATGCTCATGGTGTAATGCCTGAAATTCATTCAGGTATTATTGAAAAGACAGAAGAAGAAATAGTAGTACCAACAGTAGAAACACCATCTATTGATGATCAAGATGATTTATTAGATGAAATGAAATAAAGCGGAAACGCTTTTTTTCTTAGGAGGAAAGAACATGAAAAAAACAACAAGAAAGATCTTTATTATTTTATTAGTAGCAGCAATTGTAGTACCTACCATTTTATCAACTGTTGTTGCAATTATGGGGTAAAGAATGAAAGATTATTTAATCAGAGGAATTGTGCCAAGCAAAAATTGTCGTATTTTTGCTTGTGCAACAACGAATACATTAGAAAAAGCAAGACAACATCATGGTTTATGGCCGACTGCTAGTGCAGCACTAGGAAGAATGATGTCTGCTTCTTTTATGATGGCAAGTATGAATAAGAATAACGAAAAAATGACAATCACAATTAATGGTGGAGGTCCTATTGGTACGATGATGACAGTTACCAATGGAGATGGAAATATCAAAGGATTTGTATCGAAACCAAATGTTCATTATACATATAATGATACTGGTAAATTAGCTGTAGGAGTAGCAGTTGGAAACCAAGGAACTTTACAAGTTATTAAAGATATGGGATTAAAAGAGCCTTTTACAGGATCGGTTCCTTTACAAACAGGTGAATTAGGAGATGATTTCTCTTATTATTTTATGGTTAGTGAACAAACACCATCTGTTGTATCTTTAGGAGTATTAGTAGATGATACCAATGAAATACTTGCTTCAGGAGGATTTATTATTCAATTGTTACCAGAAGCAACAGAAGAAGATATTGTTTATATTGAAGAGAAGATGAAGGGATTCCCTACTGTATCAGCGTTGTTACACGAAGGAAAAACTCCTCAACAAATTATGCGTAGTATTTTTGATGATTTTAGTTTATTAGATACACAAGATTTAGATTTTGTTTGTGATTGTAGTCATGAAAAGATGGAACAAGCATTAATTGCAGTAGGCAAAACAGAATTAGAAGCAATGATTGAAGAAGATCATGGTTGTCAAATTACTTGTCATTTCTGTAATACAAAATATGATTTTAGTGAAGCGGAACTTATCAAAGTAAAAGAAAGTTTATAAACAAAACAACCTAACACTCGTTAGGTTGTTTTTGTAAAAAAAAGAGGGGAGGATCTTTTTTCTACGGGCTTAGCCCTGTATTTAGGAATATAACTAGATAACTTACTTCTATTTAGGGGAGGAAAATAGAGGGGATTGGTAAGTTATCCAATAGTAATATGACCGATATATCATCTTTTATACAAAGTATTATGAAAAAAATTAAAAATATGGTAATATGCAGTGAGGTGTAAAAAGAATGTTTAAAATAGGAAATGTAGAAATAGAAAATAGAGTAGTAATGGCGCCAATGGCGGGTATTACAAATATGGCTTTTCGTAAGATTATTAAAGAGTTTGGAGCAGGGTTAGTTTATTCAGAGATGGTTAGTGATAAAGCTATTTCTTATCGGAATCCAAAGACTTTATCGATGTTACAAGTGGATGAGTTTGAACATCCAATGAGTATGCAAGTATTTGGTGGTGATCGAGATACGATTGTAGAAGCAGCTAAGTTTATTGATCAAAATTCAAACTGTGATATTATTGATATTAATATGGGGTGTCCTGTAAATAAGGTATTAAAAGCAGATGCTGGAAGCAAACTAATGTTATATCCTGATAAAGTATATGATATTGTCAAAGGGGTTGTGGAAAATGTTAGTAAACCAGTTACTGTAAAAATTCGTGCAGGATATGATTCTAAAAATATAAATGCAGTAGAAATAGCGAAACTAATTGAAGCAGCTGGTGCTAGTGCTATTGCGATTCATGGAAGAACTCGTGCTCAAATGTATGAAGGTAAAGCAGATTGGGGAATTATTAAACAAGTAAAAGAAGCAGTAAGTATTCCAGTTATTGGTAATGGGGATATTAAGTCAATAGATGATGCTAGAAGAATGATAGAAGAAACAGGAGTGGACGCTATTATGATTGGTAGAGCAGCACTAGGAAATCCTTGGTTAATTAAAGAAATAGTAGAAGTAATGGAAAAAGGGAATGATTTTGAAGAACCTACGTACGATAAAAAGATTGAACAATGTTTAGAACATGGTCGTAGATTAATGACTATTGATGTAGAGAAAGTAGCGATGTTTCAAATGCGAGGACATGCTCCTTGGTATATTAAAGGATTGAAAAGTTCAGCTAGAGTAAAGGATCGTTTATCAAAGATTGATACATATCAAGAATTAGAAGAAATATTATTGGAGTATAAACAATATTTAGATGAATTAGTTGATTAAGTAATCTTGTTTTGATTGACAACTTTCATAAAGTAGGATAATATTTGTTAGTAAATAAAAGCGATGAATAGAAGAGTATTTATTTTTTAATAGGTAAAGAGAGTCTTGGTTGGTGGAAAAGATGCTATGGAAATAAAGAAAAAAGACTAGGAGCTGCATTTTGGATTGAAAATGATAAAATGACGTAAGCCACGTTATAGGCATGACTATATGATAGTTAGTGAGGTTTATAGAGTAATCTATAAATGAACTAGGGTGGTACCACGATACTCTCGTCCCTTTGGATAGAGAGTTTTTATATTTTAGGAGGAAGAAAGATGGATAATAGACAATTTAGTGAACAAGAATTAGTACGTCGTGAGAAGTTACAAGAGTTAATTGATTTAGGA
The DNA here is from genome assembly GCF_021054785.1 of Tannockella kyphosi. Classification (GTDB taxonomy): domain Bacteria; phylum Bacillota_I; class Bacilli_A; order Erysipelotrichales; family Coprobacillaceae; genus Tannockella; species Tannockella kyphosi. The sequence goes on from NZ_CP088239.1 coordinate 2,145,831, forward strand.
ATTGATCCTTTTGGACAAAGATACGATATTACACATTTTAGTGGTGATATTAAAAAAGAATATGAAGAATTTGATAAAGAAGTATTACATGAAAAAGCAGTAGCTACAAAGGTTGCTGGTAGAATTATGACAAAAAGAGCACAAGGTAAAGCTGGTTTTATGCATATTCAAGATAGAGATGGACAAATTCAAATCTATGTAAGAAAAGATACGATTGGTGATGATGCTTTTGAAATATTTAAAAAAGCAGATATTGGTGATATCGTAGGTATTGAAGGAGAAATCATGAAAACAAATCATGGTGAACTTTCAGTAAAAGCAAAAGTATATACACATCTTACAAAAGCATTACGTCCTTTACCAGAAAAATTCCATGGTTTAAGTGATGTAGAAGAAAGATATAGAAGAAGATATGTAGACTTAATTACAAATGAAGATGCTCGTAAAATAGCGTTTGCTAGACCGAAAATTATTCGTTCTATTCAAAACTATTTAGATGCACAAGGATATGTAGAAGTTGAAACTCCAGTATTAAGTCCTATCTTAGGTGGGGCTAGTGCAAGACCTTTTGTTACACATCATAATACATTAGATATGGAATTCTATTTACGTATTGCTACTGAATTACCTTTAAAAAGATTAATTGTTGGTGGTATGGATGCAGTATATGAAATTGGACGTTTATTTAGAAATGAAGGAATGGATAGAACACATAATCCTGAGTTTACTACGATTGAATTATATAAAGCATTTAGTGATTTAGAAGGTATGATGGATATAACAGAAGGAATTATTTCAAATGCTGCGGATACATTATTAGGTACTTATGAATTATCATTCAAAGGACATGATATTTCTCTAGCACCTGGATTCAAACGTATTTCAATGACAGAAGCAATTAAAGATAAAACAGGTGTCGATTTTGCACAAGAGTTATCTTATGAACAAGCAGTTGCTTTAGCGAATGAACATCATGTTGAACTAGAAGAACATTTTGCATATGGACATATTGTAAATGCATTCTTTGAAAAGTTTGTGGAAGAAACAATTGTAGAACCTACTTTTGTTTATGGACATCCTATTGAAATTAGTCCATTAGCGAAAAAGAACTTACAAGATCCTAGATTTACACAAAGATTTGAGTTATTCATTTGTGGAAATGAATACGCTAATGCATTTACTGAATTAAATGATCCTATTGATCAATATGAAAGATTTGCGAATCAGTTAAAAGAAAAAGAATTAGGTAATGATGAAGCAAATGATATGGATTTAGATTATGTAGAAGCATTAGAATATGGTTTACCACCTACAGGTGGTATGGGTATGGGTATTGATAGACTTGTTATGTTATTAACAGGACAAGAATCTATTAGAGAAGTAATCTTATTCCCTCATATGAAAAACAAATAATAGCTAGAACCCTTATTTAATAAGGGTTTTTTATTTTAAAATAACAGGGATTAAGGAAGATTCAATGCATAATAGAAATAAAATGTGCTCATAAATTGACATGGTGCAAAAATTGCACTAAAATAATTTTGGAGGTGCAATATGAAAACACTAAAAGAGTTAAGAAATGAAAAAAAATTAACACAACAACAAGTAGCAGAGTTAGTAGGGGTTTCCATACGTTCCTATAAGTCTTATGAAAACGATAGCAAGAAGAAAGATACGATAAAATACCGATATATAATAGATCAACTAATGAAAATAAACCCGATGGATGAAGCTCATGGAGTATTAGAAAATATAGATATAGAAGAGAAGTGTGCGAAAGTATTTCAAAAATATGATATTCATTTTTGTTGTTTGTTTGGATCATATGCTAGACATACAGCAACAGAAAATAGTGATGTGGACTTACTTATTTCTACGAAAATAAAAGGAGTAGAGTTTTATGGATTGGTCGAAGAAATACGTAGTGTATTGAATAACAAAGTGAATGTTGTAGATGTTAACCAATTAAAAAATAATTTGGAATTGTTAAAAGATATAATAATGGATGGTATTATAATATATGATAATGACAAGGATGGTAAATACTATACACAATGGATTAAATGTAAAAATATTGAGGAAACTAATCAAGAAAAACTACCAAGGCCTTCTAAGAGGTAGGTAGTTTTTTAAGAAAAACAATAAATAGAATGATATAATACGAAATGTCACGGTAATGTAAGATAGAGTTGATATAGTAACTGTGAGGAGGAAGTACCATGGAAATTGTAAGAGTAGAGAATTTAGTAAAGATATATAAGAATGGTGAAAATGAAGTAAGAGCAGTAGATGAAACAAGTTTTGTTATTAATAAAGGAGAGTTTGTTGCTATTGTAGGGGCTAGTGGTTCTGGTAAATCAACATTATTACATTTATTAGGCGGGGTGGATAAACCTACTAGTGGAACTGTTTCGATTGCAGGAACAAATATTTATGAGTTAAATAGAAATCAATTAGCGATATTTCGTAGAAGACAAATAGGGTTAATCTATCAGTTTTATAATTTAATACCTATTTTAACAGTAAAGGAAAATATTACGTTACCAAGAGATTTAGATAACTTAAAAGTAGAAGATAATAAGTTATTTGATTTATTAAAGACATTAAGATTAGAGAGTAGACAACATCATTTACCTAATGAATTATCTGGAGGAGAACAACAAAGAACATCGATAGCTAGAGCAATGATTAATAATCCTACTATTATTTTAGCTGATGAACCAACAGGTAATTTAGATTCAAAGAATAGTAAAGAAATAGTAACTCTTTTAGAACTAGCAAATAAAAAATATGGACAGACTATTGTTATGATTACTCATGACATTGAAATAGCGAAGAATGCTAGTCGTATTATAACGATTGAAGATGGTAAAATCATAAAGGATGAATGTAGCTTATGAAGTTAATAGATAAGTTAGTTAAAAAGAACTTAGTTTTAAATAAACAGAGATCAATTGCTACTATTGTAGGAATTATTCTATGTTGTGCACTTATCAGTGCACTAATGACATTAGTTACTTCTTTACAAACAACACTGGTGGAGGATTCACTCATAAATTATGGAAATAGACATGTTACTCTTTATAATATTGATAGTGATTTAATCGATGAATTAGAAAATAACAAGTATGTAGAATCACTTTATACGACAAGTGAGAGTCTTATGAAAGATAGTAATGGGACTTATGCAGGATTGATAAGTATTGATACCAATGGAATAAATGATTTAGATAACTTATTACAACTTGGTCGTGTTCCAGAAAATGAAGAGGAGATAGTAGTAGATTCTATTTATTATGAGGAGAATGATTTAAATATAGGGGATATCATTGTTTTAGAGCAAGGACAAAGATATTCTACTGATGGTTATTTATTAAATGGATTCAATCTATTTAGTGAAGATGATGTTTTTGAAGTTAGTACAAGCAATAGTTATACACTAGTAGGGGTTAGTAATTATATCACTTTTTTAAGTAATAATAATTATGGGCATAACTTTTATACGTGCACTGCAAATGTTAGTGAATCAATCAATGCCTTTATTTTATATACTGATCCTAGTGAGTGTATAACCATTACAAGCTTACTTTTAGAAATTAGTGGAGCATCAGGGCATGAATATAACAGTGAATTTTTACGTTGGAGTGGTTATAGTTTGGGTGGAGATACTTTAGAAGCACTCTATTTATTAGCAGCGATAGTTTCTGCTATTATTGTTATTACATCTGTATTTTGTATACGTAATTCTTTTGCTATATCAAGTAGTGAAAAGACAAGGTTATTTGGGATGTTGGCTAGTATTGGTGCTACTCCAAAACAGATTAAAAGTGCAGTTTTGAAAGAAGGGTTTTATTTAGGTGTGATAGGGATACCAATTGGTATTGTAAGTGGAACACTTGCAAGCTATATTTTAGTAATTGTCGTTAATTATTTCTTTAGTGATATCATGTCTGATTTTGTTTTTCTTTATCATTTTTCTTGGATAGGGATTTTTATTAGCGTTATTTTATCAAGTGTTACTATTTATCTTTCGGCGATAGGTAGTGCTAGAAAAGCAAGTAAGATTACAGAAATAGAAGCGATTAAACAACTTGATAGTATTCAAAAGACAAAGAAACAAATCAAAACACCTAAAATAATTAAGAAAGTATTTGGAATAAGTGGTGTATTTGCTTATAAAAATATGTTAAGAAATAAAAGTAAGTTTCGTACTACAATTATCTCTTTAGTAGTTAGTATTTCTACTTTTTTATCGTTATCTTATTTTATTCATGTTGGGTTTTTAATTGTGGATGATATGTATGGAACAGCTAGCTATAACTTGATGATTCAAATAACAGATGATGATGTTACGAAAACAGAAATAGAAGAAGTATATGAAAAGGTTATCAATAATAAAGAAGTAGAAGAAAGTATTTTGCATCATTATATATATGTGTATGGAAGTAAGGATACATTAGTGGAGGATTCTAGTTTTTACCAGGAGTATAGTTATTATAATATGATGTTATTATCATTAGATGATGATAGCTATCAAGCACTACTTGATGAACAAGGATTAGAAGAAGTAATAGATACAGGAATCGTGGTTTATAATCAGTCAATAACCTATGATGAAGAACTTGAAAAAGTGGTTGAGTCAGAGATTTTAAGGAATGATTTACAAACATTTGAATTGTATGATTATGAAGGAGAATTACTAGTAGATTTGGATATCTTATTTGCATTAGATTGTGAATTTATGGGGTGCGATAATTTTTATTCTGGGACACCTATTATTGTAGTAAGTGAATCAATGTATGATTCACTGCCTGATCAAGATAAGTATAGTATAATTTATCTTTCTTCTAATGATTCTGTTGCAGTTAATAGTGAAATGGAAGAATATCTAGATTTAGAGAATATTAGTTTTTATAGCAATAACTTAGCAGAAGAACAAATGATTCAAAATAATGTTATTATCTTGATGTCTATATTTTTATATGGATTTATATGTGTTATTATTTTAATAGGAGTCACTAGTATCTTTAATACCATTACGACTAATATGAAGTTACGTAGTAAAGAGTTTGCTATACTACAATCTATTGGTATGAAGGATAATGAACTTAGAAGTATGATTCGTATGGAAAGTATTTTCTATGGAATGAAATCTTTATTTTGGGGAGGAATATTAGGAACTTGTTTCTCTTATCTTATTTATCGTGCCTATACGTATGAAGATACAGTAAATAGAGTTGTTTTAAGTAGTTTTAAGATGCCAATAGGATCGATTATTATTACTGTTGTATCTGTATTTGTTATTATTTATATTATTATGAGTTATTCATTGTTGAAGATGAAACAACAAAATATAATTGAAACTATTAAGAATGAAAACATTTAAAAACAGGAATAAGATAAAATATTGTAATGCAATTATTTTATGAAGAAGATATTTTAGGAAATAGAAGTGATGAAATTATAGGACATTATCTAAGGAGAGTATATGAAAAGAATATTGTTAGTAGAAGATGACAAAGAAATAGTAGATGTTTTACAATATATTTTAGAAAAAGAATATGTTGTAGATATAGCATTTAATAAGCAACAAGCATTAATGCTTATTAACAAGAATCATGATCTAACAATATTAGATATCACTTTACCAGATGGCAATAGTTTAGAATTTAGTCATCTAATTAATAATCCTATTATTTATTTAACAGCCAAAGATGATGAAGAAACTATCTTACAAGGACTAACTTTAGGTGAAGAATATATTATCAAACCCTTTAAAAAGAATGAATTATTATTACGTATAGAAAAAGTATTAAAAAGGACAACAACAAATATGTTCCAATATAAAGATATTCTAATTGATAGTAATGCTATGAAAGTATATGTAGATAATAAAGAAATAAGTTTTACTTTATTAGATTATAAAATAGTAGAATTACTCTTTATTCATGCTGGTAAAACAATATCAAGAGATTCACTAGCAACACTTATTTATAACAATACAAGTAACTTTGTAGAAGATAATACAATTAATGTCTATATCAAAAGAGTAAGAGATAAATTAAATAGGGACTATATTAAAACAATCAAAAGAGTAGGTTACTTAGTTGAAAAAGAATAGTATTCTAGTCTTACTCTTACTTATTGTTGTTTCCCTAACAACAATAATGAATTATGCAATCTATAATCATTATTATAATCAAAAAGTATTAACTATCTTAAGTCAAGTAGTAGAAAATAATGAAGAGATAGAAGCAATTGATATTGCTTCTATCTTAAAGGATACTGGTAGTAGTGAAAATGTATTAGAGGAATATGGTTATAGTTATGATGATTTTTATTTAACAGAAGAAATCGAACAACAATTATATAAAGTAATTATTCTTAATGTTTCTATCTTTTGTTCTTTAGCTATCTTATGTTTACTACAAATAAGAAAAAAAGAAAAGAAAAAGGAAAAAGAGATAACAGAATTAATAACCTATTTAAATGTAATTAATAGTGGAGATTATAGTATTCAATTAGAGAAGTATACAGAAAGTGAATATTCAAAACTTAGAAGTACGATATATAAAACAACTGTCTTATTAAAAGAATACGCTGATTTTTTAAATAATGATCGTACTAAATTAAAGGATAATTTAGCAGATATTTCTCATCAATTAAAGACTCCTTTAACTTCTACTAGTTTAATGTTAGAAACTATTTTAGAAGATGATGATTTACCAGTAGAAAAAAGAGAAGAGTTTATGCAAAAGATCTATCTAAATAATGAAAAGATAGATTATCTAGTAGAAATTCTTTTAAAGCTTTCTAAGTTAGATGCAAGTGTTATTGCTTTTCATAAAGAAGAGGTAGTAATTGAATCTATACTTTCTACTGTTAAAAATACAGTAGAAACATTATTACAAAATAAAAACATTACAATACAAATTAAAGATTGTTCGAATGTTATTATTTCTTGTGATAGAAAATGGCAAGAAGAAGCTATTACTAATATTATTAAGAATAGTATTGAATATTCTTATCAAGATGGATTTATTGATGTAGAGGTAGAAGAAAATAACTTTTATGTGCTTTTAACAATAACTGATTATGGTTGTGGTATTAAAAAAGAAGAATTAAATAAAATATTTGATCGTTTTCATAAGGCAGAAAACTCTTCAGGATTTGGTATAGGGCTTAATCTAGCAAAAACTATTATTGAAAAAGATAATGGAGTAGTTAGTGTGGATTCTAAAGAAGGAGAATATACTACATTTACAATTAAATATATAAGATAGTTAGACGTGTTGAAAAACACGTTTTTCTATGTTTTAAAAAATAGAAGTAAATGCAACGATACTAGCGTATATATGAATAGGATATACGAAAGGGAAAGATGTATGATAGATAGATTTGTTGCAGAATCATCGGAGTATGAGTTTAAAGTAGCAATAGAAACAAAGAAACCTAGAAGTTGGCTAAAGACGGTATGTGGATATGCAAATTGCATAGGTGGAGAATTGTTGTTTGGCGTCGATGATAATAGAAATGTTGTTGGTTTAGAAAACATTCAGGAAGGATCGGAATATATAAGTAGAATGATAAAGGATAAGATAGTACCTATCCCGGATTTTTTTCTAACTCCAAAAATATATAAAGGTAATTTTAAAAGCTGTAAATAGTGGATATAAACAAGCTACCCCGCAAGCTAGCCCACAAGCTAGCCCACAAGCTGGCCCACAAGCTACCCCACAAGCTACCCCACAAGCTACCCCACAAGCTGGCCCACAAGCTACCCCACAAGCTACCCCACAAGTTACCCCACAAGCTAGCCCACAAGCTAGCCCACAAGCTGGCCCACAAGCTAGCCCACAAGCTAGCCCACAAGCTACCCCACAAGCTAGCCCACAAGCTGGCCCACAAGCTGGCCCACAAGCTAGCCCACAAGCTAGCCCACAAGCTAGCCCACAAGCTACCCCACAAGCTACTTTGGAATTAAAAAAGATAGAGGTATTAAAGTTTTGTAACAAACCACGTACAAAGAAAGAAATTATGAAGATGTGTTCCTTAGAAGATAGAAACTATTTTACAAAGTCGATATTGGTTCCTTTGTTGAATGATAATAAAATTCTAATGACAATGCCAAATAAACCTACAAGTCCGAAACAGAAATATATTACAAACTATAACAAATAGAAAACAACAAGTTTGAGACTTTGATGTGATTTTGTGTTCTGTTTAAAAAAATTAACCCATAGATTTACAAGAGACGACTATTAACTTTTGTCCTTTATGACAAGTGACAAAATACAAATGAAATTATTTGTACTTTTGTCACTTAGCTTGTATAGTAGTAGTTGTAAAGAGGAACAATAAATGTTCTAGTAGAAAAAGAAAATAAAGGAGAACGAATATGAAAACAAAAGCAGTACGTCTTTACGGAGTGGATGATGTAAGATTAGAAGAATTTGAATTACCTGAAATCAAAGATGATGAAATCTTAGTAAAAGTAGTATCTGATAGTATTTGTATGTCAACATACAAAACAATCAAACAAGGTGCTAACCATAAACGTGTACCTAATGATGTATATGATAATCCAATTATCTTAGGACATGAGTTTGCAGGGGATATTGTTAAAGTTGGTAAAAAATGGCAAGATAAATTTAAACCAGGTCAAAAGTTTGCACAACAACCAGCAATTCCAGGACAAATGGAATCACCAGGTTATTCTTACCAATGGTGTGGTGGAGATGCTACGTATTGTATTTTCCCAAATGACATCATTGAAGCAGATTGTTTATGGACTTATGATGGAGATGGTTATTTTGGAGCATCTGTTGCAGAACCAATGTGTTGTGTAATTTCAGGATTCCATGTAGCATTCCATACATTGCCAGGATGTTATGATCATGTAATGGGAACAAAAACAGATGGAGATATTATTATCTTAGGTGGATGTGGTCCTATGGGATTAGGTGCTATTAGTTATTCATTAACATATGAAAATAAACCAAAACGTGTAGTAGTTACAGATATTTCTGATGAAAGAATTGCTCGTGCTAAAGAAGTTATTTCTGTAGAAGAAGCAGCAGCACATGGAGTAGAATTAGTTTATGTAAATACTGCAGCTATGGAAGATCAAGAAAAAGGATTAATGGATATTACTGGTGGAAAAGGATATGATGATGTATTTGTATATATCCCTAATAAAGCAGTGTGTGAATTAGGAAATGCGATTCTTGCATATGATGGAAATATGAATTTATTTGCAGGGCCTACTGATCCTAAATTCTCAGCTAACATGAATTTATATGATAGTCATTATTCAAGAACTAGAATCATCGGAAGTACTGGTGGAACGATTGATGATATGAAAGAAGCGATTGATAAAAATGCGAATGGAGTAATCAATACAGCAGTAATGATTACACATATTGGTGGTTTAAATGCAGTAGCTGAAACATCTAGTAATTTACCTACTATTCCAGGTGGTAAGAAATTAATTTATAACCACATTGAAATGCCTTTAACAGCAATTGATGATTTTGAAGAATTAGGAAAAACAAATGAATTATTTAAATTATTAGCGGATGAAACTAAAAAATCAAAAGGTTTATGGTCTACAGAAGCTGAAAAAATCTTATTAAATTACTATAACGTATAATAAAGACAATAGACTTATATCTTGGATATAAGTCTATTTTTAAAAGAGGGGGAGATATACAATGAATCATAAGTATTTTGTGGCATTATCAAAAGAATATCCAACAATACAATCATTATGTCATGAGATAATTCATTTAAAAGCTACTATTAACTTACCAAAAGGAACAGAACATTATATATCTGATCTTCATGGAGAATATGATGCTTTTAAACATTTAATGAATACTTGTTCTGGTGTTATTAAAGAAAAAGCAATTGCTTTATTTGAAACAGAAATGACAAATGAACAAATAGATGATTTATGTACTATTATTTATTATCCTTTAAAAAGCTTAAAGAATAGGGATTATAATAATGAAGAGTATCGAACAATTATATTATACTTAATGCGACTAGCAAGATATGTAACCTCTAAATATACTCGTACAAGAGTACGAGAGTATTTAGAAGGGGGATATGATGATATTATTGATGAGTTATTACATGCTCAGTTAGATGAGATGGATCAACATTATATTTATCATTTACAGATTATTGATACAATTATAGAATTAGAAGAACAAATAGAGTTTATTAAAATATTATCTGATTTAATTAAATATTTTGCAATAGACCATTTACATATCTTAGGAGATATTTATGATCGTGGAAGTATGCCAGATAAGATAATGGATGATATTATTAAGTATCAAAGAGTAGATATCCAATGGGGGAATCATGATGTTTTATGGATGGGGGCATATTTAGGGCAAGAAGCTTGTATGATTACAGTGGTAAAGAATTGTTTACATTATGATCATATTGATTTATTAGAAAGAGGGTATGGAATACCCTTACGTAAATTAATGGTAGAAGCAATGAATAAGTGTCCAAACGCTAATGACTTACATGCAATGGAAAAGTATTGTTATCAGTTGCAAGTGAAACTAGAATCACAGTTAATAGAAAACTATCCAGAATTAAAGATGGATTATCGAGTGGTAGAAAAAGTAAATGCGAAACTTACAAGTCAAGAAATTGAATTGTTAGAAGATTTAAAGAGAAGTTTTATGAATTCAAAGAGATTGAAAGAACATATGGAGTTTATGTTTGATCATGGTTCAATGTATTTAAAGACAAATCATAATTTATTATTACATGGGTGTATTCCATTAGATGAGTTGGGGAACCTCTATGAACATGCATGTTTTGATAAAAAAGTAAAAGGAAGAGCTTATTTTGATTTGGTGAATCAACATATTAAGATAGCTTATCATGAAAAACAAAAGGAATCAGTGGATTACTTATGGTATTTATGGTGTGGTGATAAATCACCACTATGTGGTAGAAGAATTGTATTAGATAAACCACAAGTAGAAGTAAAAGATTATTATTATGAATATATTCATCAAGAAGAAGTATGTGAGATGTTATTGAAAGAGTTTAATTTGCATCGTACCTATAGTTTGATTATTAATGGACATACACCAGTACGTGCAAAAGATGGGCAATCACCTTTATGTGATCATCGAAGATTAGTGATTATTGATGGGGGATTTTGTGTACAGAATCAAGAAAAGACAGGTGTTGCAGGATATACATTAATTAGTAATAGTCATGGGATGCGTATTAAGACACATCATATTCATGAGGGTACTTATGATGAAAAAGATACGGAATATGATTCAGAGATTATTTATACAAGAGAACATCAAGAGATGTTAAAGGATACAAAGCGTGGGGAATCAGTTCAAGAGAGAATTGATGATTTGATTACTTTATTAGATTTAAAAAGAAGGCATGTCTTATAGGACATGTCTTCTTATAGTTTAATATAGTCTTCTTTATGGATAAGAGATGCTGCATCTTGGTCTGCGATAACGGTTAGATTAGGATGCATTTTTAAGATAGTAGCAGGAACATCTTGATTAATAGGTTCATCTAAGAATCTTTTTAATATTTCTGCTTTTTCTTTTCCGTTGACAATCATGACTAGATGATTGACACGCATTAAGCTTTTTGGTCCCATGGTAAGGGTTGCTGGTTGATAGGGTCTATCTTTATAAGTTGGATTGACGGCTTGTTTTTTAGGGAAAGGGATAGAATAAGTATAGCTATCAAATGGAGTACATCTTGGGCAGTTGCCACAGAAGTGACCATCTTGTCCTAATCCAATGACCATGACATCAATACCTCCTACTTGTTTTATTTGATTATCAAATTCTAAATAATTATCATTATCCATAATATGAATACGTTCATCAGGGATATTTGCATCTTTAAAAAACAAATCTTGTAAGTCTTGCCAGTTTGGTCCTATTTGACCATTTGTGTATGGGTTTTCATCAAAAAGATAATATTGAATATCTTTATAAGTATCGTTATCTTTGATCTTAGGGATCATCATTTGATACATTGTTTTAGGCGAACGACCACCTGTTAGTGAGATATTTACTCGTTTGTCTTGCATCATAGCACCTAGTACGATGTGCATAGCACTTTCGCTCATGGCTTGTTCGTCTTTTTCAATTATTAGTTTCATTGTATTTCTCCTTGTCTTTATCTTTAGTATAATCGAAATAATCGAAAAAACAAAGATAAATACAAGTAGTATTTTGATTTCATTTGTGGTAGGATAGAAAAGCGAAGAAAGAAGGATATTATGGATAATAATTTTAAACAATATCAATTAGATAATGAAATAACAAAAGCTTTAGACTTGTTGCACTATACTAGTGCAACACAAGTACAGGAGGAAGTGATACCTTGCTTATTAAATAATAAAGATATCATTGTAAAATCAAAAACAGGTAGTGGAAAAACAGCTTCTTTTTTAATACCAATATGTCAACATATACAATGGGATGAACTAAGACCACAAGCCTTAATATTAACTCCAACAAGAGAACTAGCAATGCAAGTACAAGAAGATGCATTTAATATTGGGCGCTTTAAAAGATTAAAAACAGTAGCTTTATATGGACGTAGTCCATTTCAAAGCCAAGCTAAATCTTTGAAACAAAAAACACATCTTGCAATAGGGACCCCTGGAAGAGTGATGGATCATATTCAAAGAGGTACGTTGGATGTTAGTAATATCCAATATTTAGTAATAGATGAAGCAGATGAAATGTTAGCAATGGGTTTTATAGAACAAGTAGAAAACATTATTGATTACTTACCACAAGAAAGAGTAACAGTTCTATTATCAGCAACAATGCCAGAGTCAATTAAACAAATATCAAAACAATATATGAATAAACCAGTAAGTATTGAAATAGAACAAGAAGCATCTATTGATCACATAGAACAAAAGTTCTATCAAGCTAATGCTTATGAAAAGTTAGATGTATTATTAGATGTTACTACGATTTTAGCACCTGAAACATGTATTATCTTTTGTAATACCAAAGAACAAGTAGATTTAGTATATGATACATTAAATAGAAAACGTTATTCATGTAATAAATTACATGGTGGAATGGAACAAGAAGATCGTACCAGAGTAATTCAATCTTATAAAAGAGGGAAGTTCCGTTACTTAATAGCAAGTGATGTTGCTAGTAGAGGATTAGATATTGATCATATTTCTTTAGTAATTAATTATGATATTCCTTTAAAGAGTGATACTTATATACATCGTATTGGAAGAAGTGGAAGAATTGGAAATAAAGGAATGGCGGTTACACTAATAGAAGATAACCAAGATAAATATGTAAAAGCTATTGAAAGAAAACTAGATCATAAAATAATTTTTGATGTTAGACCTAGTGAAGATGAAGTAGAAGAAAATAAAGTTCACTTTCATAGTGTTATGCAAACAAGATTAGAATATAAAGAAAGCAAAACAGTGAAAGTTAGTAAAGATATTTTAAAGATACATATTAATGCTGGAAAGAAAACAAAGATGCGTGCGGTGGATATTGTAGGTACACTTTGTAATATAGAAGGAATTACAAGTAGTGATATTGGTATTATTGAAGTCCAAGATATTTCTACTTATGTAGAAATATTAAATGGGAAAGGAATGCAAGTATTAAATGCATTGCAAAATAAACCTATTAAAGGAAGAATTAGAAAAGTAAGTAAAGCAAATACGAGAGACTATTAGTCTCTCGTATTTTTACGCTTTTTGCTTTGTTGGATGATAGAGTCCATTTTTTTAATACTAATGATTTCGTTATCTAAGCGGTAGTCTACTAAATTATGAAGAGCGTCACTTATTTCAGTTCTAGTATAGAGAGATAGGTAACCTATATTATCTATCTTTTTAAATTTCATATCACGTAATGTTTTTTTAATTTGTTGGGATGTATATTTATATTCTAAACGATGTTTTAATAAGTGATCAAAATATAAACATAAGAAGTTGGTAGTGAAATGGACGTTTGCACGACTTTCTTTGGATAAGAAGATAGTTCTTGTTTTTGTATCATGTTTGACGTTTGAAAAGACGGATTCACTAGTGGAATGATAATTATAATGATAAATAAGAGTAGGGATATCATAAGAGGTAGTAGTGGTTAGTACAATAATACCATCATAAAAAGAATCTTTATCTACTAATTCTATGAAATTAGATTTAGGATTTGCTTTTTCTGTTTTACTTTTATTATCAAATGAAATACTTAATAGATGTTTTATTTCTTGGATATTTGCTTGACGTTTGTCTTGTTTTAATTGACGTATTTTAGGATTATATAGGGCAATGATACGTTTGGTTGTATTATCGATATCGATGGTTCTTTCTTTATAATAGTAGCCATCTTTTATTTCTTCTAAACTAAGGAGGCTAACTGGTTCTTTAGAACCGTTTATAAACCATCCATTATAGTTTTCTATCCATTGAATGATAGCAGTAGGTAAGTCTTTTATAGCTTGGATTGTAATGGTTTTTTTTGGTTTGTCTTTTAAAGCATTGATTGTTTCACTAGGAAAGAGTGAATCTTGGGTTACAACGAGTTTGGCATCTTTAAAATCTTCAATGATTTGACGGAATAGAGTACGGTTCATATGAATGTTTTGAGTAAAATAAGTAATAGGTAGATGGTTTTCATCGACAAAATAATAAACATTGGATGTAGGATTAAATTCTTTATCGTATTTTCGAACACGATACCCTGGATCGTTTTCGAAAACATGATTAGTATGTAATAAGTGAATATGTTGATGATGAATAGAAAATAAGCGTTTGGATTGTTTGTATAAGAATAGTTCGATTTGATTTTTTTCTTTTGTAATGATTTCTAAGGCTTGGTACATTTTTACAACATCAATAGAGAACTCTTCTAATAAAGAAGCTGATAAACGTTGATATGTTTGAGTAGATGTAGGATATAAGTAATGACAATAAATAAGTAGAGATAGAACAGTAGTAAGATCATAATCAAGCTGATAGTTTGATTGGATTTTTTGACATAATATATCTAGTTTAAGTTCATAGAAAATAGATTGAATAAATAAATAACCACCATTATAATTACTATAATGATTTAATTCTAATTGTTTAGAAGGATAAGTAACAACTAAATCCTGCTTTTCTTGCTTTAATAACTCAGTACACACGGTTGCTTGGTCTTTCGCCCAGGCAACCAGTGCATCGTAGTCATTATTGAATTGGGGTAATAGTTGTTCAACAGTACCTAATTTCTTATGAATTTTGGTAGTGCTCTTGCCATTTTTACGAAAAGATTCGATGATATAGATGTTTTTAGCGTTTTTAGAAGATACAATACTGATTCTCATTGTGTTTACGAAAGAATAAGATATATTCTTAGCTCCTTTTTATGTATATATCTATTTTATCACCATTTACTACACATTACCACAAATATTTAGTAAACTATTAGAAAAATATTACTAAAAAGGAAGAAATTATTTAGTAAAGTTGTCTAAATTTTAAGTAAATATGACTTAGAAAGAAGATGTAAATAGATAAAAATTTATAAAAAAAACACATTCACCCATAGTAATTACTAAAAATCCCAAAAATAGGATAGTTATTAAAAAATAATGTTAAATTAGTTTACTAAAAAGTAGTAAAAAATAGAAAAATAGTTTTTATGAAAGCCTTTACACAAAAAGAGTGCGTGATATAATTACGGTATAGTGAATAATATGGAGGAGAAAAATATGAAAAAATTATTCAAAATTGCATTAACTGTTGCAATGGCATTCTCAATTGTAGGATGTAGTTCATCAGACTCAGAAGAAGAAGCAAAAACAGTTGGTATTTGTGTATACCAATTTGATGACAACTTCATGACAACTTATCGTACAGAATTAGAAGAAAAATTAACTGCTTTAGGGTATGAAGTAACTGTAGTAGACGGAAGTAATGACCAATCTACTCAATCAGAACAAATTGATACTTTTATTGCTCAAGGTGTTGATGCTTTAATCATCAATCCTGTTATGACTTCTGCAGCATCAGAAATCGTTGCTAAAGTTCAAGAAGCTGACATTCCAACTGTTTTAATTAACCGTGAACCAGAAGCTGATACTTATGCAGATTATGATAAAACCGCTTATGTAGGTTGTGATGCATCTCAATCTGGTACTTTCGAAGGAGAAATCATCTTAAATACTGCTACTAGCGGAGATATCAATGGAGATGGTGTTATTTCTTATATTATGTTAATTGGAGATCCAGAAAACTCTGACTCTACTTTAAGAACTGAATATTCAGTAAAAGCTTTAACTGATGCTGGATGGGAAGTAGAATGTTTATATGAATGGCAATGTGACTGGGATCAAACAAAAGGTCAAGAAGCTACTGCGAATGCTTTAACTCAATATGGAGATGAAATTGAAGTAGTATTCTCTAATAATGACTCTATGGCTTTAGGAGCTATTGAAGCTATCCAAGCTGCTGGACGTACAGTTGGTGAAGATATCTATATCGTAGGTGTTGATGCATTAGATGATGCATTAGATAAAATGAATGATGGATTAATGACTGGTACAGTATTAAATGATGCTGATACTCAATCAGATATGTGTATTGAAGTATTAGAATTATTATTAGCTGGTGAAAGTGTTGAAAAACTTTACTATTGTGACTACACTATGGTTACAACTGATAACATCGCTGACTATATTGACTAATCAAAACAAATAAATAATATGTGAAGGGTGGGCTGTATACCCACCCTTCTACATGTTAAAAATAGGTGTTTATATAACATCAAGTGTATAAAATAAAGGTTTATTTACTTGATGTTGTAGTAAATGCTATAATATAACAATAGTAAAAGTATAAAGGGAGGATTGCTTATGTCTGAATATCGTTTAGAACTAAAAGGCGTTGTTAAAACATTCCCTGGTGTTAGAGCTTTAGATGGGGTAAATCTGAATCTGAGACCAGGAACTGTGCACTCATTAATGGGTGAAAACGGTGCAGGGAAAAGTACATTAATGAAATGTATGTTCGGTATTTACAAAATGAATGAAGGTGAAATGTATTTTGAAGGGGAAAAGGTAGTTATTAATGACCCATTAGATGCATTAAACCGAGGGATTGTAATGGTGCATCAAGAGTTACAACCAATACCTGCAAGAAGTATTGCAGAAAATATTTTCACAGGTCGTTATCCGACAAAAAAAGCAGGGCCATTGAAAGTGATTGATCATGAAAAAATGAATGAATTAGCTGCAAAGGCACTAAAAGAAGTAGGATTAGATTATGATGAAAAAGCGTTGCTTGGAACATTGAGTGTATCTCAAATGCAGTTAGTAGAAATTGCAAAAGCAGTAAGTGTTGATTGTAAGATATTAATCTTAGATGAACCAACATCATCATTAACTTCTAGAGAGGTTGATAAATTATTTGATATTATTAACTTACTTCGTGATAGAGGTGTATCAATTGTTTACATTTCTCATAAAATGGATGAAATTTTAAAAATTTCAGATGAAGTTACGATCATGCGTGATGGTAAATATATTGGAACATATGATGCAAAAGGATTAGAAATTGACTTTATTATTACAAAAATGGTTGGTCGTGAATTAACGGACCTATATCCAAAAAGAGAAAATGTACCTGGAGAAGTTGTATTTGAAGTAAAAGACTTTACTTCTATTAATCCAAAAAGCTTTAGAGATGTTTGCTTTGATGTAAAAAAAGGTGAAATCTTAGGAGTTGGTGGATTAGTTGGAGCTCAACGTACAGAATTAATGGAAGGTTTATTTGGGTTACGTTGCCATTCTAAAGGAAATATTAGATATAATGGAGAACAAATCAAAATAAATAGACCTAGAGATGCAATCCAATCAGGAATTGCGATGTTAACAGAAGACAGACGTGCTACTGGTATTATGGGTGTGTTATCTATTTCTGATAATGTTGCGATTGCATCATTAGATAAATACTTAAATGCAGGTATTGTATTAGATGATAAGAAAATCGAACAATTAGTAGATGAGAATGTTGCAAAATTATCAATTAAAACACCATCTAATAAAACGCTAATTCAAACATTATCTGGTGGGAATCAACAAAAAGTATTAATTTCTAGATGGTTAGCAAATGATCCAGATATCTTTATCTTAGATGAACCAACTAGAGGTATTGATGTTGGTGCTAAATATGAAATTTACTGTATTATTGCAGAACTTGCAAAACAAGGAAAAAGCGTTATCTTAATCTCATCTGAAATGAGTGAGTTAATTGGTATGTCGGATCGTATCATGGTTATGTGTGACGGTAGAGTTACAGGTGTAATTGATGGAAAAGATGCAAACCAAGAAAATATTATGGAATTGGCAACAAGTTTTGCTTAAGGGAGGATATAAAAATGGAAATGACAAAAAAGAAAATTGATACAAATTATATTAAAGATTTTTTTGAAAAAAATTCAATTTTAATTTTAATTATTATCATGGCTCTATACGTAGGGTTTACACAAAAGAACTTCTTTTCAATCAGTAATGCAAAGAACTTAGCTTCTAATACATCAGTTCGTTTCATTATTGCTTGTGGGGTTTCTGGATGTTTAATTACAAGAGGTACTGACTTATCAGCTGGGCGTATGGTTGGTTTCTCTGCATGTATCTGTGCAACATTATTACAAAAAACAGACTATGCATCTAAATTTTTCCCAGGTTTAGGAGATATTCCTGTAATCGGTGGTTTATTATGTGCAATCATTGTCTGTGCATTCTTTGGTGCAATAAGTGGTTTGATTATCGCATTCTTGAAAGTACCACCATTTATTACAACATTAGGTATGCAAACATTTATTTATGGTATTTGTAGTGTATATACTGGATCTCAACCATTAGGTGGATTTAAATCAACATTTACTGGAGCAGCAACAGGTAGTTTGTTTGGTGTACCGTACTTGGTAATTTATGCATTAGTTATTGGGGCACTAATGTGGTTCTTATATAATAAAACTCGTCATGGTAAATATATGTACGCTATTGGTGGTAACGAACATGCAGCAGAAGTTGCAGGTATCAACGTAGCAAAAGTTCAAGTTAAAATTTATGCTTTAGCAGCTTGTTTATATGCTATTGCTGGGTTCTTAGTAGCAGCTAAATCTGGTGGTGCTTCAGTAGCAACTGGGTTAGGTTACGAATTGGAAGCTATCGCAGCATGTACTATCGGTGGTGTATCTACTAACGGTGGTGTTGGTAAAGTATCTGGTATCTTAATTGGGGTATTAGTATTTGAAACATTAAAAATCTGTTTACAATTCTTAGGAGTTGACCCTGCTTATACTTATGTAGCTCAAGGTTTAGTTATCGTAGTCGCTGTAGCATTAGACTTACGTAAATATATAGCTAAGAAATAGAAAGCATGGAAGACAACAAAGAAGTACAAACAAAAATGACTGATTTAGAAGCTGTTGAAATATTAAAAGAACAACGTATAAATCAAAAAGAACTAATGTACGATAAGATTCCTGAAAAGAATAGACCTATCATTATAAAGGTACTAAATGCAATTATATTATTTGGAATATTAATATTTGCAGGAATTATTATTGGAGCAATGGCAGGATTTTTATAAGCAAAGAAAAGCATTTCACTAAAATAGTGAAATGCTTTTTAAATACGCTATTGAGCAAAACAGATTGTTTGTGGATCTTCGGCTATCGATAGCCGATTTCCAAAATTACAAAGAATGGTATTGTTAAAACAAACTTCGTTGGCTATCATACGAATACAGGGAATCAGCATGATATTATGTTATTATCAGAGTCTGATATAGATTGTAGTATCTACAATCTAACCAGTATAGACGTATGACTAGTTTGTTTATAAAAGATTCTCTGCGAAATCTGATTATTGATTCTACTATTATATATAAATAAGTTTAATAAAAAGTACGACAATATCAAATATATATTATTATCATAAATAATTTGTGAATATTTCACAAATATTTTGACATAATATATAATATAGAAAAGGGAGTGATGAAAATGTTAGTACAATTTATTGTTAGAAATTATCTATCATTTAAAGAGGAAGCTATTTTGGATATGTGTGCGATAAGTTCTTATAAAGAACATGAGTATAACTTGATAGATGTTGGAATGAAGGAAAATTTCTTAAAAGTTGCTACTATTTATGGTGCGAATGCAAGTGGAAAGTCAAATTTACTTTTTGCAATGAATGCTTTTCATCAAATCATTAAAGAATCT
Organism: Tannockella kyphosi; assembly: GCF_021054785.1. Lineage (GTDB taxonomy): Bacteria > Bacillota_I > Bacilli_A > Erysipelotrichales > Coprobacillaceae > Tannockella > Tannockella kyphosi. The sequence continues at coordinate 2,166,119 of NZ_CP088239.1, forward strand.
TTAAACAATTCAGATAATGATGAGATTATTATAAAGAAATTATATAATCCTTTTAAGTTTGCAAATGAAAAGGATAATACAGAATTTCAAGTAATTCAAATTTTAGATGATTTTGAATTTAATTATGGATTCGAATATAATGATGAGGAAATTGTAAGCGAATGGTTGTATATTAAAAATATAGCTACTAATCGAACAAAAATGATATTTGAAAGAGAGCGCAGTAAAATAACGTTTGGGGCCAGTGTAAAAAAAGAATGTGATATTTATAAAGAACAGCTTCCTAAAGAAACGTTAGTTTTATCATGGTTTAATAAATTAAGATTAAAAACAAAAGTGTTTGATGATGTTTATGAAGCAATATTAAATACAACTGTTATCACATCTGATGCATATGAATCACCAAGTTTTTTGAATAATTTTTTAAAACCAATTATAGATAAAGAAAAAGAAAAACTTTTATCTTTTTTAGTAGCAATTGATAGTGGTATTAAGGATATCTTTTATATGGAAAAAGATGGTGAACTCGAATATTATACTGGGCATATAGGAAGTAATGGAGAAAAATACACATTGAATCTCTTTCATGAATCACAAGGTACTTTAAAAAGTATTTCAATTTTTATCCATTCATGTCTTGCGATTAAGACAGGACTAGCAATAGTAGTTGATGAGATGAATGCAAAGCTACATCCATTATTACTCAAGTTTATTGTTGATCTTTTTAATAATCAACAAAACAAGCAAGCACAATTAATATACACAACACATGATACAACGCTATTAGATAAACGTTTTTTTAGGAGGGATCAAATCTGGTTTGTAGAGAAAGATGAATTTGGATACTCTAAACTGATTGCATTATCGAATTTTAAAGTTAGAAATGATGCATCTTTTGAAAAAGATTATTTAAGTGGTGTTTATGGAGGGATTCCGTTTATCAAAGACTTTGATTTGAAAGTTGCTGAATAAATGTGAAGTGACTGTTAAATTCAAACCTGGAAGAAATGTATCTTCGAAAAAAGAAATGGCACTAGGTATCTGATAGTTATACCCTGCATAGGCAAATACCTTTAATTAATGTATTAATAGTTCTTTAATCATTTCATAATATGTGTCAGATAGAGAAGTATTATTATAGTGAGGTAACTATTTAAATCCATTATTGAGAAAATCATAATGACAGAAGTAGCAGTTATAGTTTATTTTTATCTTAAAATCCTTCTAAATGCACTGTAATATTATACTATCTTCTTATGCGTTTTTATGTTGGAACTTATGTATAATTTATTGAAAATAATAAAGAAATTCATTATAATATGTATATAATTAATGATAAGACAGTTTAATAAAATAGGAGGATAAAGATGGATCCAGTATCATATGAGTATAAAATGATAGAATTTTTATATAATATTAATGATTTGAGGAATCTTGAAAGTATTTTTATGTATGGTTTACTATCTAAAAATTCCTTAATAAATTTAGGTATTGCAACACCTATAGATTTATCTGATCATGAGGTTCAAAAAATAAGAGAAACTAAAAAAGTTCCAAATCATGCATATCTTCATGATTATGCTAACTTGTATATAGATGCTCGAAACCCAATGATGTATCGCATAAGTAGAAATAGGAATATTGATGATGTATGTGTTATATGTGTTGATAAGAAGGTATTAGACATAGAGGGGACTATAGTATCTGATAGGAATGCAGCAGCTGAAATCGCTCTTTTTGACGCTCCCAAGGAAGCTCTTAAGCATCTTGATTTCCCTTTGATTCTAGCAAAATATTGGAAAGATGACGATTATCTTATTGAAATAGAAAAAAAGTCAAAAAAATGTGCAGAAGTCCTAGTATATAACAGTGTTCCAATTCAATATCTTGTTAAGATAAAAGTCGCGACCAAACAAGCAAAATCTTTAGTTGAAGAATTCTCGTTAGGTGTTCCAATAGAAATAGATAAAAACATTTTTTTCCAATAAAATAAAGGGGGACTAGAAGAATGATTAAAATTAAAATAGGTGATATTTTTAACTCTGATAAAGAAGTTCTAGTTAATACTGTCAATTGTGTAGGTGTTATGGGGAAAGGCATTGCTCAAGTATATAAGAAACAATTCCCTAAAATGTTTGATGAGTATAAAGAACAATGCGATAAAAAGCAAATTATCATAGGAGAAAATTATCCTTATTATGAAAATGGGAAAGTAAGGATTATCAATTTTCCCACAAAACAACATTGGCGTTCTTCCTCAAAGTTGGAATATATTGTTTCTGGCTTAGATTGGTTTGTCGAAAATTATGGAAAATTGGAAATCAGCTCTATTGCATTCCCTCCTTTAGGGTGTGGGAATGGAGGATTAGACTGGTTAACAGTGGGACCAATCATGTACCAAAAATTGATAGATTTACCAATTGAAATAGAAATTTATGCGCCATTTGGTACAAGTAGTGATCAACTATCTGAACAGTTTTTGACTAAACTGCCAGAGAATCCTCTAAAAGAAGGAATTATTCATGAAAAGATGAATGAAAACTGGTTTTTAGTTTTATATTTAGTGTCATACCTATCAAAATCAAAGTATTCTATAAAGGTAGGAAGAACAATCTTTCAAAAAATATGTTATGTATTATCAAGGTCTGGTACAGACTTAGGACTTGAGTTTATAAAAGGAACATATGGACCATATTCACCCGACATAAAGAAAATGCTTACGATATTATCGAACAATAATTTAATTTGTGAAATAGAACAAGGCAACATGATATTATTATCCGTGAACAAGAATTTTACAATTGATCCCGATATGTTTTCGCAAAAAGACAAAGAAAATGTTAACAGTGTATTTCAATTGTTTCGTAGGTTGAAAGATACTCAGCAATCTGAATTGGTTACAACGATTTTATATTCTTTTGATCAATTACAACTTTATGATGAGAATGTAACGGAAAATAAGCTATTTGAGTATATTGCAGAATGGAAAAATAGATATGATAATGATGATTATGAAAAAAGAATTAGAGAATTATCGAGAGATTTGACATCGATGGGATTAATGGATGTTAATTATTCAAAGGATTATAAGGAGTACGATTTTATATAAAATAAGTAAATGCATTGAATTCTCATTGTTTACAATAACCTAGCAGAATGCTTACTTCTTTAGGGATGGGATTTACTTTTAGAAATAATAGATAAAATCTAAATCAGTATAGGGGTATTCATCGTAGGATGATTGCCCCTTTTTGTTTAGTAAATGTAGATAAATAGTTTTATCCTTAAGTTAGTGTAAGCCATCTGTATTCTTGCTAGTCACCCTATTGAGATGAATACATAATTAATGTATACTATAAGTAGTAATGAATGTGATTAATAGGGATAAAACAGGATATAATATCTTGAAGAAAGAGAGGTTCTATGGACTATATATTGAAAAGATTTGATGAAAATTTAATATATTTTTCTATGGAAACGACAGATGATGGAATTGCAGTTGATATTAAAACTATAAATCATAAATTAGTTCCTATGTTGCCGTTGGATATGAGTAGTGATAATAAGTCATTAAAAAGATGGTTGGAAAAAAGGACAATACCAAGGAATAGAGCATATGTTACAAACTTTTTATCTAAGATGGATCTGAATGAAAAAGATACAAAAGGTATCATTGATATATGTTTAGGATTATCTTTGAATGATTGTTATTGGGTAGTAAAAGAAGGTTGTGAAGATAGTTTTGAAAAAAAGAACTTATATATCAATTCTTTCAATACAACCATTGCATCGATTGCATTTACAGGATATGGAAATAATACAAGAACATCCTTTCAATCATCTCCAGAATTTACTACCAATGGTATGCTTGCTAAGTCTTGGCGTAGACTAAACGGAAAAATAGTGTTATTTAAATCAGGTACAGAAGGTTTTGCAAATAGTGGTTTAGAACCATATTCAGAGTTTTATGCTAGTGAAGTTGCAAGAGCAATGGGACTGAATCATATAGATTATAATTTATCTAGATGGAAAAAGAGAATGTGTTCGACATGTGAGTTATTTACAGATTTAAATGTTTCTTTTATTTCCATAGGAAGATTGGTAAAAAGCGGAGGTATGAAAGCTGTAGAAGATTACTATTTAGAGCTAGGTGATGAGTTTTATCAAGAATTAATAGATATGTTAGTGTTTGATGCAATCATATTAAATGAGGATCGTCATTTAGGTAATTTTGGATTATTAATAGATAATAGAACAAATAAAATTATTGCTCCGGCACCTATCTTTGATAATGGGTTATCATTATTGTGTTATGCCATGGATAGTGATTTTGAAAACATAGATGAGTATGTAAAAACAAGAAGACCAGCGTGTTATCAAGACTTTATAGAACATGTGAAACCTTTCATAACACATAGGCAAAGAATGAAATTAAGGAAATTATTAGATTTTCATTTTGATACGAAAACAAGGTATAAATTGAATAATAAAAGGTTGAAGAAATTAGAAATAATTATGAAACAAAGAGCAATCTTATTATTAGATGATTAATAATAGTTCTGGGTCATAGAACAAAGAAGAGTGTTAACAAAAAATAGTATAAAAGAATAAATAGAAATCAATATCATAAAGAGTATTCATCATTTGATGAATACTCTTTATGATTTGGGCATTGATGTGGTTCTTATATGTACGCTATAAGTGGTAGCGAACCTTAATAAATCATTATCTAATAACATATCTATAATTTGCATTTTATTACTGCCTTCGCATAAGACAAGAATCTTATTCATTCATTAGTTCCTTTTTTAAACACATCAATGATTCATAACTTACAGAAAACAAGCAGAATGCCCACTCCTTTAGGAGTGGGATGAATGTGTAAACACATTGCCAAAATACAGTCCTAGTGGCATAATGCAAAAAATAAAAGGGAAAAGTGGGTTGATATTAAGAAATGAATTTTTAGGATGACAAGCGGGAAACCTCGGTAATTCAATTGTCGAGTAGTTCACATATTATATGCATTATTCATTATTTTATAACAATAGTTCTAGGATCATATAAAGAAGGTTTTGTTTTCTTATACCTTTGTATTATATCTAATAACCTATGTTCATTAAGTAACTGTAATAGAATAAACTATTATATGTATGGAACTGATTCTTTAAATTGTTGATAATAACGAAAAGCTTCTGCTCTTTTACGTTGACTAGCACGTAAGATAGTCCCATCATCTAAATGATAATCAATTCCATTACTTGATACTATTTTATCTACATTTATTAATAGACTTTGAGAAATACTAATAAAACCATGAATACATAATAATTCATCATACTGTCTATAGAAACGATACTCTCCTACATAACTAGTATCTTTTGTATGAACATATACTTTACCGTAGTTAGATTCTAAATAATAGACGGAATCAGTATCAATATATCGTATTCTTCTTCTCTCATTCACTCTAATATATCTAGGTTTTATTCTAGTAGCATCCATATGATATACTAGCGTATCGTAGATACGCTGGCTATCATATGGTTTGGTTAGGATATCGAAGTTATTTAATGGAATGTAGTCATTACGTGATGTGAGAAGCACGATAGCACAGTTAGGTAATAGTTCTTGGATTGTTTTAAAAGTAACTAGATCAGTGCTAGATTCTTCTAGGTAAGCGATTCTAAAGTCTACACCATCATACATATATTCAATAAATTCTTTGTTATCATCAAATTGATATACAAATACATCTTCTTTCTTTGTTGGATAGAAATAATGTTTACATATTTCATCAGATAGAGTTTTTTGATCGATAAGATAACGATCCACAATAGCAACTTTCATATAGCAAGTCTCCCTTATAATACAGAATGTTCACTATTATACTAAACTAGAAAAAGAAAGCAAGAAATTTGTCATAAAAACGAAAAGAAAACCAGCGTATCAATGATACGCTGGCTATCGTAAGGCTTTAGTAGTACTTCGAAGTTATTGAACGGGATGTAGTCCTCATTGGCTGTAATTAGTATAATAGTACAATAAGGTAATAACTCCTTCATTGCCTCAAATGTATTTGAGTCAATGCTTGATACTTCTAGATAAACTATTTGGTAATCATCTCCATGATATAGAGATTCAATGAATTTTTTATTATCATTATATTGACTAATAAATACATTGTTTTTCTTTATAGGACAAAGACAATGTTCAAATATTTTATTAACTAGAATTTCTTGATCACTGAAATGATGATCTAAAATAGCTACTTGCATATATTTTATTTCCCCCCTTTAATATAGAACGCTCTCTATTATACAAAAAGAGAAATTAATTACAAGAAAATTGTCATAAAATGTGAACCAATACTGATTAACTTATGATAATGTCTTAGTAGTTATCTTTTGAAAATGTCTCAAAAAACTATATACTATCACTGAGGTGATGATAAATGAAAAAGGTGGATCTAAGAATGAATGAACAACAAAAATATGAAGTAATTAAAAACCTAGTGGATAACAACGGAAATAAAAATAGCGCTGCTGTTACACTAGGCTTATCAAGGCGTCAAATTGATCGTCTTATTGTAAATTATAAAGAGAAAGGTAAATCTAGTTTTGTGCATGGCAACCGTTCAAAGAAACCTAGTACATCGATAGATGTATCAATCTCTACTAGGATTATACAACTTTATAAAGAAAAATACTATGATTGTAACTTCAATCATTTTAAAGATTTATTAAATGATTGGGAAAATATCCAAGTATCTTATAACTATTTATATAAACTTCTTATGAAGGAGAATATTCATTCTCCTAGAATAAGGAAACTGACAAGAAAAGCTATGAAGAAAAAAGAACTGTTGCTTTTAAAACAAAACCAAGAAAAAACAGAAGAAGATATAGATATTATGGTTAATCATCTAATAGATATTGAAGATAGTCATCCTAGACAAGAAAAACCAAAATACTTTGGAGAAATCATTGAGATGGATGGCTCTATCCATCCTTGGTTTGGATTAAATAAAGCTTGTTTGCATCTAGCTATTGATGTTTGTACCGGTACCATCGTTGGTGGATATTTTCAAGAACAAGAGACATTACGTGGTTATTATCATGTTTATAAGCAAATATTAACGGATTATGGCATTCCTTATCAGTTTAAAACGGATAATCGTACTGTATTTCACTATGAATCTATCAACAAGTCGAAACGTACTTCTGATAAAGATGTCCTAACTCAATTTGGTTATGCCTGTAAACAGTTTGGTACTGATATTGTTACTACCAGTGTTGCACAAGCTAAGGGTACCATAGAAAGAGCCAATGGAACATTTCAAGGAAGGCTGGTACAAGAACTTAGAATGAAGGGGATTACTACAATGAAAGAAGCAAATAAGTATCTAACAAAGTATTTCATTCCTGACTTCAATAAAAGGTTTGCACTAAATTATAAAAAGTTCCCTAGTGTCATGGAAGAAAAACCAACACAAGAAAAGATCAATTATACTCTAGCAATATTAACACCTAGAAAAATAGACAGAGGAAGTGCTATTAAATATTTTAATAATACTTACCAAGTGTATGATAAAGACTCTAAGTTACAATGCTTTATGCCTAAAACGGAATGTTTAGTTATCAAAGCTTTTGATGGAACCTTACTTGTAACAGTTGATGAAGCAGTGTATCAATTAAAGAAATTAGAAAGTCATAAAAAAGTATCCGAAAATATCGATTTTGTAGAAGAAGAAAAACCAAAGAATGTTTACATACCTCCAATGACTCATCCTTGGAAGAAGGCGTCCTTTGATAGACAAGTGAAAAAAGCACATACACAACGTGTATATGCTTAACGCAAATGTTTTCATTAAAACGAGACATTTTCAAAAGTTATTGACAGAAAATTGTCATAAAATGTGAACCAATTATAATAATCTCTTTATAACATATAACTTATTCTCTTTTTACGCTAAATAAACTTGGTCACAATGTCCTATTGTTCATTTCAAAAGAACTTTGTGTAATAGGAGTGCTTTATAAGAGATAATTTATCTTTCAGTTTTATGAATAGTTATTTTATCAAATTATAGGATATAATAGCATATTTAGAGAAGTTTTCTCTAAATATGCTATTATTATTGACTGAATAACATTACTATAGTAATATTTATGTAATAAGAAGAGGAGGGTTTAAGATGTTAATTAAATTATCGGTTAGTAATTTTTTATCATTTAATGATGAAATAGACTTAAGTATGATAACTTCGAGTAAAATCCAGACTTCACAAGAACATAAAATGGAAATTGGGGGAGCTTCCATACTAAAACATGCAGTAGTGTATGGAGCAAATGCTTCTGGGAAATCGAACTTAATAGAAGTTCTTTCATTTATGAAAAGTAGTATATGTGATAATATGCCACGAAATTCTTCAAGTATGTTTTGTAGAACTCAAAAAGAGAATGAAAATAAACCAAGTGTTTTTGAAACAACTTTCGCTATTGGAAATAAAGTATATGCATATGGTTTTTCTTCCATTCTAAGTCAAAGAATTATTAGTGAGGAATGGTTATACCAATTAAATAAAAATGGTAGTTCGAAAAATGTATTTCATAGAGAAGAGGGGAAGAAACCAGTAATAGGAATAAAACTTGCCAAGAATGATCAAGTGCGCATGGAAACTTATTTAGGTGATTTCAATGAAACATCTAATTTATTGTTTTTAACTTTTATGAATAATGGGAAAAACTATTCACAGGGAACTAAGCTTTCTATCTTTAAGGATGTTTACAATTGGTTTTATGAAGGAGTGGAAATATTTAAAGCTGATGTACCTATAACGGATTTTAGGTATTACTATGATGAAGCGTCATTATCTTTCATAAATAAACTAATTACAACTTTTGATACTGGTATATCTTGTATAAATATAGAAGAAATATCTTATGAAGAAGTAAGCAAAGAAATATCGAAAGATATATTAGTGAATATAGTAACGGATATCTTAAAGAAAACAAACGAGAGTGGAAATCAAGAAATAAAAGTATCACTAAGATCGAGAAAGAGTTTCTTTAACATTGAATGTTCGAAAGATGGAACTATTTTATTTACAACTATTAAGTTAGAACACATAAATTCACAGTATCATTTTGATTTTAAAGAAGAGTCAGATGGAACTAGAAGATTACTAGATTTATTAGATATGCTTCTAGAAAAGAAGGAGAATAAAATATATATTGTTGATGAATTAGAGCGTAGTTTGCATCCAAAACTTACTTATCAATTTTTACAATTGTTCCACCAACAAAACTTTTCTAAGCGAACACAATTAATCTTTACAACACATGAATCGTCTATTATGGATGCAGATCTATTTAGAAGAGATGAAATATGGTTTGTAGAAAGAGATAAAAATAATTGTAGTAAAATATACTCTTTAGATCGTTTTAAAGAACGATATGATACTTTTTTAAGTAAAGCATATTTATCTGGAAGATATGGTGCTATACCAATATTTAAAGATTTTGAGAATAGGCAGGTCTGATTATGGCACCCCTTAAAACATATTCTAATTGGTTTGTAAGAAGTGATGATAACAAAGAACAAATAGAACCTTTCAAAAGTTATTATATTATATGTGAAGGGCAAAATACGGAGAAATGGTATTTTGAGAGCTTAATTGATAGGAAGAGAGAATTAGGAATACATGCTTCTATTGATATAAAGTATCTTGAAAAAACAAAAGAAGATAAAGATTTATCGCATCCTATAAAATTAATGGAGTTGGCTAACAAATTTAAAGAAAATAATAACAGACAATTTGATAAGAATCATGACGAAATGATTATTGTCTTTGATGCTGATATCTATGAAGAGAATAAAGAAAGATATGATTCTTTAATTAAAGAAGCTTCAAAAGATAATATTCTTGCAATAACAAACCCTGGATTCGAGTTATTCTTACTGTTGCATATTGAAAACTCATTGGATGAGATTATTGTTCCTCATGAACAGGAGATTGTTAGCAATCAAAAAGTAGGGAATCAACGTTTTATAGCTCATTTATTTAGAAAAACAACCGGTATGAATGCAAAAAAGAATTCGCGTATAAGTGAATTATCTAAAGACATACAAATAGCAATAAATCAAGAAAAGAATATAAATAATGATATTACTAAAACAAATGGAAAACTAACAAGTAATGTTGCAAAAGTAATATCGGATATTCTTAATGATCAAGTAGAATTCTAGCAAAAGCACTAATCCCTGTTTGGAATTAGTGCTTTTGCTAGAATTTATCTAAAGAACCAAGATAGATTGTTTTAAGTAAATGAGGTCATAACAAAATAAGATTCAAAGTTTATAGACTTCGTAGTTTTCATTCTTTTTGACATGAATATCATCTTATAGAGAGTGTATAATAAAGTACGAATACTATTTTTATATAATTTGATAAAAAAATACCTATTAAATAAGGAAATACAAGAATTAAATTTCGTTTAACTGTAAAACTTTTGAAATGTTTGTTATTTAAATTTGGACTAATAATTTACTGATTTTTTGTTACCAACTAATAGCAATCTATTGTTTAAGGTGTTATAATAGCAAAGAAATTATAAAAAGGGGAATTGAAATATGAAAATTGCAGTAGCGGGAACAGGTTATGTTGGTCTATCATTAGCAACATTATTAGCACAACATAATGAAGTAGTAGCTTTAGATATTATTCCAGAAAAAGTAGAAATGATAAATAATCGTATATCACCTATTCAAGATAACGAAATAGAAAAATTCTTCAAAGAAAAAGAATTAAACTTAAAAGCAACAACAAGTAAAGAAGAAGCATTTAAAGATGCTACTTATATCGTAATTAGTACACCTACTAATTACGATGTAGAAAAGAATTATTTTGATACAAGTAGTGTAGAAGATGTCATCATTTCAGTAAAAGAAATGAACTTAAATACTACGATGGTAGTAAAATCAACAGTACCTGTTGGTTTTATCAAAGATATGAAAGAAAAATATAGTATTGAAAACATCTTATTTTCACCTGAATTCCTAAGAGAAGGAAGTGCCTTATATGATAACTTATATCCTTCTAGAATAGTAGTAGGAGAAGATAGTGATAGAGCTAGAATATTTGCTGGTTTATTAGTAGATGGTGCTATGAAAGAAGATATAACTGTATTATTTACAGAAAGCACAGAAGCAGAAGCTATTAAGCTATTTGCTAATACATACCTAGCATTACGTGTATCTTTCTTTAATGAGTTAGATACTTATGCAGAGTTACGTGATTTAGATACAAAACAAATTATTGATGGTGTATCTTTAGATCCTAGAATAGGAGGACACTATAATAACCCTTCATTTGGATATGGAGGATATTGTTTGCCTAAAGATACAAAACAATTATTAGCTAATTATGATAAAGTTCCCCAAAATCTAATTGGTGCTATTGTAGATGCAAATAGAACTAGAAAAGATCATATTTCTGAAATGATTGTGAAACGTAATCCTAAGGTAGTAGGTATTTATCGTTTAACAATGAAAACAGGATCTGATAATTTTAGAGCATCTGCAATACAAGGTGTAATGAAAAGATTAAAAGGAAAAGGTATTGAAGTAGTTATCTATGAACCAACATTAAAAGATGAACTATTCTATAACAGTAAAGTTATCTCATCATTAGATGAATTTAAAGCAATATCTGATGTTATTCTTTTAAACAGAAACAGTGATGAATTAAATGATGTATTAGATAAAGTATATACTAGAGATATTTATACAAGAGACTAAAAAAACGTGCTAAGCACGTTTTTGTTTTTTATGTAACGAAAAAAAGATAACCAGGGGATTATCTTTTGATCTGTTGTTTTTTAATGTATAGTATTTTTTAAATCTATTTAAATCTATTCAATTGTAAACAACGATAACAACAACAATAGCGTATACCATGTTCTAATATACTAGTCCATTATTACATAAAATAGATAAATGTAAATAGAAAACGAGTAAAAACTAATAATTTCTATCAAATTAGTATGAATTGAATATACAATCACCTCTAAGAATACAAAATCATGTAGTTTGTGACAAGAAAAAAGTATTTTCCTTATAGATTAGCTACTATATAGATACGTCTATAAGGAGCTAATATGAAAAAAAGATGGGAGTGCTTCAAAGGACGTTATCCTTAATAGTTTTATATTACTATAAAACTATTAAGGAGAGGGATATGAGAACGCATAGGGATTTTGAATATATATTATTTGTAGTGGAAGAGAAGTACTATGTAAAAATAAAAGAGACACAAGAAGAGATAGAAGTAGAAAATAAAGTTTTTTGTTTTTTAAGGAGTGAAGGAATGAAAGTATATCGTTATTCTTTAGGGATACCATTTTATCGATTAGTAGAAGGTAAATGGAGAAAAGATGGATATAGGGGTTTGATTTTAATGGATAGTGAAATAGAGAGAAAAGTAATACATGATGGTTTAGAACGTCATGTGTTTTTTAAACTAGAAATAGAATACTTTATGAAACATCTAACGAAACATCAGTTAGATGTTTTTAAACACTGTATGTTAAATCAATTATCAATTAGAAGTTATGCAAGAGAACATGGATTACATAAATCAAGTGTAGAGGAAACAATTAGAAATATTAGAAAAAAATATAAAAAAATAATGAAAGACCCCCGCCATTTATAAAATAAATGTAGGTTCTATAGTGAAAGGGGGTTAAATGAAAAGAGTTCTAATAAAAGTAGGAGTATTCATTATTAGTTTGTATTTAGTACAAGTATTATTTTTAGGAGTATTTATACAGTATGGTCAATCGATGTATCCATCTTTAAAAGATGGTGATCTTGTTTTCTATAGTCGTCTATATGAAGAAATATATATAGATGACGTAATAGTTTATAAACAAGATAATGAATTATATTGTGGTAGATGCTTAGGTGATGAAGGAGATGAGGTGAATGTAGAAGAAGGAATATTAGTAGTAAATGGTATAAATAAGTGTTATGTAGAGGACAGTGATTTTAAAGAAGTAGTCATGGAAGCAGACTATTATCTAGTAGTAGTTGATTATGAAGATAATCAACTACTAAAGATAATAGAGGGACAAGACATAGTAGGTAAAGTGAGTATTATAATACGACATCGAGGAATATAAAAAAGGAGAGAATATGAAAAAGATTATAATAGGATTTATGATGGTATGTATGATGTTTATAGTAGGGAGTAAAGATGTTTATGCTAGTGAGGATATATTTGTATTAGAATCTAAGTTAATGGTTAGTGAAAATGCTGTAAGTGCACCTAATTTATCTTTTAGTTATGCAGTAGAGTATATAAAAAGTAATTTATTAATGCCTTCTAATCAAGTATCAATAGATGCTTCTGTATTTACTAATTATTTGATATTAGACCCTAACTCTAATAAAGAAGGTAAATATTTTTCAACAACATCAAACATTGATTTTAGTAACCTAATATTTAGTAGTACAGGAGTCTATTGTTATCAAATAACAATAGATGCCTGTACTTATAATGATGTGAAGGTAGAGGATTTATATCAGTATGGAATTATTAAAGATGTAAATGAGAGTCGTTATTTATATGTGTATGTAGTAAATGGGCTAGAGGGATATGAAATAGATAATATTATTATGACAAGTGAACTAGATGATGTATCTAAAAGTGATGGATATGTTCATTCATTTGGTGTTGTAGCAAGTGAAGGTGATGGAAGTGAGGAAGATCCATATGTACCAGGTGAAGCAGGAGGTGAGTCTATAAGAGATGTTGTAGTTAGTAATGAAATTACAGGTAATATGGCTAATTTAGCGAAAGATTTTTCATTTATATTATCGAATGGTACTAATATTAGTGAGAATACAGTATTTAAAGTATTTGATGGAACTACGAATCATTATATAAGTTATAGTAATGAACATGGTTTTATAGAAGGAACATTAGTTTATAGTGATGAACTAAAAGGATATCAGTTTAATGCTTATATAGATGATATAGATTATAGAGAAGCTAGTTATCTACTAACAAATAATGAAAGTTTCACTATTTATAGCACAGTATCTGATATGTCATTTGAAGTAATCTCTATCTATGAAGAAAACTACATCACTAGTAGTTCTCCAATAGGAGAACTACTAGATGGTAATTATCTAGCAACAAGTAATGAAGCTATTGATTTTACACAAACTTATGAACTAACAGTACCTGAAACAGGAGTATTTCTAAATATACTTCCCTATGTATTAGGAATAGTAGTTACATCATTAATAGGTATAGGATATCTAAGAATAAAAGATGATTGTTAAATGTTGTAATAAGATAATAGATAGTATTATTTTTATTAGTCTATTATTAGTACAACTATATAGCATATATATTATTTATGATTATATAGCTATCTATCGAGGTTCATCAACACAAGCAGTTTATCAAGCCCTTCAAATAGAAGAAGAAAGCAAACTAGATATAATTACTAACTATTCTGATGTAAAAGGTTGGATTCAATTAGGAGATATCGATTATCCTATCTTACAAGGACAATCAAATAATCAATATCTCCGTACCAACCTAGAAGGAGAATATAGTTTATCTGGTTCTATCTTTCTAGATTACCGTAATACTAGTGATTTAAGTGATAACTATCAAATTATATACGGACATAATATGCAAGCAGGAACTATGTTTGGTTCGTTAGATAAGTATTTAGACAGTGAATATATGGAAAACAATAATATAGGTATATTAACAACTACTAAAGAAGTAACCATAGAAGTATTTGCATCTTTTGTAACAGATATAAAAGATATCTACTTATATACACCTAGCTATCAAGAAGAGATTATATCTCTTCTTGATTATATTGTTATAAATAGTGAAGTATATCGTGATATAGAAATATCTAACGATGATCAAGTTATCGCACTAAGTACTTGTAAAACAACAGGATCGACTGAGAGAATAGTAGTTTTAGCAGTAATGAAACAATAAAGATAGTAATAATAACTATAATTTATATCTGTATATACAATAGAATAAGATGTAAAGTAATAGTCAATGAAATTCCTACCATTTTTACGGGGTTTTCATTGACTTTTACTTATATCTATGGTTAATTAAAGAGAACGTTTATGTGATAGAATTTTGGGATTTATATTTTTTGTGTTATAATTATGATTGTATGAATGTTTTGTTCTAAAAACTATACATAATCTTGTAATTTGTTGAAATTACTATATAATTTTAACAAATGATTCAAATAAAAAAGGAGATTTAGTTATGATAAAAAAGGTAACAAAGACTTCTACAATTGCAATAATGCAATTGTTAGCGACAATGGTATTGTTAGTAGTTATCTACCAATTAAATATGATTCCGTTTAAATTTTTAATTGTTATAATTGCCATACTTATTTTATTTTTCATATTTATGTTTAGAAAAATGAAAAAGAATGAAAAGAGAAAAAGAAATATCTTTTATAAGTTAATAAGTGTTTTAGTAAGTGTTTGTATGTTAATAGGTAGTGTATATATATTACAAGGGAGTAACCTATTAAGTAGTATTACAGGTGGTACTACACAAGTACAAACAGTATCCGTTATTGTTTTAAATGATAGTGGGTATGAAGAACTAACAGATATTGATGGACTTTCTTTAGGAGTTAACCTAAATACAGATGAAGCTAATATATCACAAGCATTATCATCATTAGAAGAAGAAATAAGTGTATCACAAGTAGAATCTAGTGGTTTCGCAGATATGGCAGAAAGTCTTTATAACGGAGAAGTAGATGCCATTATTATGAATGAAGTATATCGTACTACAATGGAAAATACATATACCAATTTTGATAGTGAAACTACAGTTATATGGACATATGAAATAGAAGAAGAAATAGAAGATATTGCAAAAGAAGCAGATGTAACAAATGAAACATTTAGTATTTATATTAGTGGTATTGATACATATGGTAGTGTAGGGACAGTATCAAGGTCAGATGTGAATCTGATTTTAACAGTTAACCCTACTACTAAAGAAATACTAATGACAAGTATTCCTAGAGATATGTATGTAGATGTTTCTTATAGTACATCATTGAAAGATAAGTTAACTCATGCAGGAAATTATGGTATTAATACTTCTGTAGAAACAATAGAGAACTTCTTAGATATCGATATCAATTACTATCTGAAAGTAAACTTCACATCATTGATTGATATTGTCGATGCATTAGGTGGTGTAAATGTATATTCTCAATATTCATTTACAACACTTACAGGTGGATATTATATTTCCTCTGGTTATAATCAGTTAGAGGGATATGAGGCGTTGTGTTTCGTTAGAGAAAGATATAGTCTTCCTAATGGAGATTATGATCGTGGTATTAATCAAACAGAATTACTAAAAGCAATGATTGAAAAGGTTATTTCACCAACTATTATTACAAACTACACATCCATATTGAACTCAATTGATGGATCGTTTGTAACAAACATGTCAGAAAGTGAAATCCAAAGCTTGATTAAAATGCAGATAAGTGATATGGCATCATGGACATTCCAAACAGTACAAGTAGAAGGTACCGGTGGTGCATATGCATATACTGCAAGTTATCCTAGTCAAAAACTATCAGTACAATATCCAGTAGATTCTTCTGTGCAAGAAGTATCGGATTATATTAATGCTATGATGACTGGAGAAAGCATTACAGTAGAATAAATAAGAAAAGGGGAACTATTTTGAATACGTTATTATTACCAACACTTTTAATAACAATTGAATCATTAGTATATTTAATAATAGGAAACTGTTTAAACATTCCTTTAGAATTAAGTATAAGAACATTAGTCTTATACTTAATCTTTATGTTTACATACGGACACTATTCACAAAGAACAACACTAATATGGGATGAAATGAAAAATGTTGCTAAAGCAATGTTTCTCTATTTCATCGCCATATTTATGTTTGTTTCAGTAGATACTTATCCTTTAAGTATCTTCTTATATGGTTGCATTAGTGTTAGTATGTTTCTTTTTGCAATAGGTTTAAGTAGATTCTTACGTGTTAAACTACGTAGTTATATTGCAAGAAGGACACTAGTAATAGGAACAGGAAAAGAAGCAGTACGATATTTAGATATTACTAAAAACAATAGATTTGCTTTAACAAAAGTAGTAGGAATGGTGTCACTAGATGCAACTCCTAAGTTTGGTGGAAAGCTGTTTGAAACACAAACTATTTCTTCTAAACATATAAACTTAGGACAATATGGATATTATCAATTAGATGAAGTAATCTTAAAAAAACGTATTAATCAAATTGTAATAATATTACCAGATGTAGAAAGAAAAATAACAGAAGAAGTAATGAGAGATGTTAATGGAAAAGTACGTCACATTAAGTTCTTTGTAGAAGGAACAGGATTAATTACATTCTCTTCTGTAGTACAAGACTTTGATGGATTACTGTTAGTATCTACTTCTAGATCTACCATGAGTATTCTAGATAGAATTCTAAAACGTACAGTAGATATATTAGCAGGACTAGTAGGATGTCTTATCAACATCCCACTAGCCTTAATGATTAAATATAAGTATGTAAAAAACGGAGATAAAGATCCTATTATTTTCTGTCAAGATAGAATAGGTAAAGATGGTAAAACTATAAAAATATATAAATTTAGAACAATGATTCCTAATGCAGAAGCAGTATTAGAGAAGTTAATGGATGAAAATCCATCCATTAAAAAAGAGTATCTTATTAACAAAAAACTAAGGAATGATCCTAGGATCACTCCTTTAGGTAATAAACTAAGAAATTCATCACTAGATGAATTCCCTCAGTTTATTAATGTCCTAAAAGGAGAAATGTCTTTAGTAGGACCTAGACCATATCTCTTTAGAGAAAAAGAAGATATGGATATCTACTTTGATGCGATAGTATCTTGTAAACCAGGTATAACAGGTATGTGGCAAGCCAATGGTAGAAGTGATGTAGGATTTGAAGATAGATGTAAGTTAGATGATTATTACTATAATAACTGGTCAGTGTCATTAGATTTTGTTATAATTTATAAAACTGTAAAGGGTGTATTCTACGGAAAAGGGGCGTTGTAATTTATAAATAAATATTTTTCTGTTTATCATGCAAATGAATGTTAAAAAGAATTAAAAATAATTTGAAGAATTTATACAAAAAGGATGTGTTTGGATAGTATGAATGAATTAGTATCAATTATTACTCCTTGTTTTAACAGTGAGGACCTTATTGAAGAAACAATCCGCTCTGTACAAGAGCAAGATTATACAAATTGGGAAATGATCATTATTGATGATTGTTCTAGTGATGGTACAAGTTTAATAGTAGAAAAATTTACAAGAAAAGATAAACGAATTAAATTTATCCAGTTGAGAAATAACTCCGGTGCTGCAGTTGCAAGGAATAAAGGTCTTGACGAAGCGCAAGGGCGTTTTATTGCTTATTTGGATGCTGATGATTTATGGGTCCCAAATAAACTAACTATGCAAATTGATTTTTTAGTAAAAAACGGTTATGGATTCTCTTGTTGCGATTATGAGAAAATTGATATAGATGGGGTTTCATTGAATAAATACATTTCAATGCCGAAAAGCATGTCATATAATCAGTTTTTACGCAATACCATCATTCAAACAGTAGGTGTAATAATTGACTTAGATATTATTGATAAAAAATTGTTGATAATGCCAAATGTTAGACGTGGTCAAGATGCAGCAACATGGTTACAAATTTTAAAAAGTGGGACTGAATTCAAGGGTCAAAATATTGTACTTGCAAAATATAGAAGAGTACCAAAATCTCTTAGTTCAAACAAAATTAAAGCGTTTAAAAGAACGTGGTACATATATAGGCATATTGAAAAATTATCATTTATTAAATCTTTTTACTGTGCTATAGGATGGGCGTACAATGCTATAAAAAAAAGAATATATTTTAATAGATAGTGATTAAAAGGAATAAGGGGGAAAATTAATGAACTTAGTTTTTATAACAAAATTTTATCCATTCGGACTTGGCGAAACATTTATAGAAAATGAAATTAAAATAATGTCTAATTACTATGATAAAATTTTGATCATTTCTTGTGATGTCCAGGACTGTGATAAAATAATTAGGCCTCTTCCTAAAAATGTAGAAGCCATCAAATTATCTGGAATGTCTCGTTTTGACAAGGCGAAGAGTGTAATCAAAGGAAGCAAGTATATTATTTCCAGTGATGAAAGTATCATGTATGAAATGCAGGATTGCAGAAACATACTACAAAAAATATTCGTCGGATATTTTGAACAAAAGAACCAACATTTATCGGCTCAAATAATTGATTCAAAACTTTTACGTGATTTTTGTGATAATGATTTTATATTATATAGTTATTGGTTTTTTAGTACTGCAAAATTAGGTGTTGAAATCAATAATAAGTATAATTCGCTATTTTTCTTTAGTAGAGCCCATCGCTATGATTTATATGAAGAACGTAGTTTAATAAAACGTCTTCCTTTCAGGAATCTTCTACTAGAAGAATGTGATAATGTGTTACCTTGCTCAGAAAATGGAACAAGTTATCTAAAGAAAAAATATCCGAATTTTTCTAATAAAATAATGACATCATTACTCGGTACCCTAGATTATGGTATAGCTCCTTATTCTGCTGACGGTAAATTTAGAATTGTAAGTTGTTCTAGAGTGGAGTCTGTAAAAAGACTGGATAAACTTGTTTTGGCACTTGAACTTTTGCAAAATGAATATACTAATATTGAATGGGTACACATAGGTGATGGTACTAAATACAACAAAGTTTATAATCTGGCAAAAAAAAGGTTAAAAAACATTAAAGTTTCTTTTTTTGGGGCACTATCAAATTCTGATGTTTTGGAATTTTATAAAAATAATCCAATTGATTTATTTGTTAATGTGAGTTCTAGCGAAGGACTACCGGTCTCAATTATGGAAGCAATAAGCTTTGGAATACCGGCTCTCGCTACTGATGTAGGGGGTACATCCGAGATTGTTATTGACAATGTAACAGGAAAATTAATGAGAGATGATTTTAAAAATGAGGATCTTTTTGATGGAATAAAATATTTTATTCTATCTGAAAACAAGGAAACAAAAATACAATTAAGAGAATCATGTAGAAATTATTGGAAAGAAAATTTTCAAGCAGAAAAAAACTATAATTTATTGCATACATATCTAATTAAGGAGGAATAAGATGAAAGTGTCTGGTAAAATTGCGCTTCTTAAGCGTTGGACTAAAATTATCACAGGACGAAATCGTGTTGCTATACCCCAGGGGGTTGGGAAAATTTATTCAAAAAACGAAATTCTAGGATACTATAATGATTTAACTGGAAAAGTAAATGATGATACTTTATTAGACGATCAAGGAATACCGTTAAATTTGATAGGAAACGGAGATCTTGTTTACTTCCCAATTAGTATTTTTCAATACGCTTTGGGCATGTGGGATAAATTCTTGCTAGAAAAAGATAATAGTTATAAAAATAAATTTCTTCAATTAGCTGAATGGGTAATTCTAAATCAAAAAAATGATGGATCTTGGAACTGTTTTGGTCCTATTGGATATGAATATTTTTCTGTCTCATCCATGGGGCAAGGTGAAGCTATATCGGTAATGCTACGTGCTTATGTCTGCAATAGAGATTCAAAATGGCTTGATGCCACGACTAAAGCTATAGAATTTATGTGTTTAGATGTCGAAAGTGGAGGAACAATACTTCACGAAAATGGAAAAATTTATTTAGAAGAGTATCCATCTATAGACGAAAATTTGTCACATCCAAAGGTAACGGTTTTGAATGGCTGGATTTTTTCACTTTTTGGTATGTATGATTATTTACAAATTATAGAAAATGAAAAAGTAGAGGAGATTTACTTAAAGTCGATAGACACATTAAAAGAAACTCTTTGTAAATATGACATGGGATATTGGACTTATTACGATCGCTCTGGTTTAATCGCTAGCCCTGCATATCATAATCTTCATGTGAATCTTTTACTAGTTTTATCTGATTTAACAGGAGAGGTTTATTTCAAAGAAATTGCAATAAAGTGGGAACAGTATCCTTTAAAAAAGATGAATGTTATTAGAGCTGTATATAGAAAAATAATTCAAAAAATGGGTGAAAGTTCAGAAGGAGTAATTATAAAATGAAACGCGTATTATGTATAGTTGGTGGCATGAATGCTGGTGGTGCAGAAACTTTTTTAATGAAAATATACAGAGAATTAGACAAGTCTAAGTATCAAATGGATTTTTGTGTCACTACTAAGAAAAAAGGATTTTATGATGACGAAATATGCAGTATGGGCGGTAGAGTAATAAGGGTGGTTCCAAAAAGCGAAAACCCTATTAAATCCTTCTTTAGTTATTACTGCACAATAAAGAATAATAATTATAAAATTGTTCTAAGAACTTCGCAACACTCACTTTCTGCCATAGAGCTGTTAATTGGCTGGCTTGCAGGCGCTAAAACAAGGGTTTATAGATCTAGCAATTCCCAAACGATGGGTACTGGGATAGAAGCCGTTTTTCATAAAATGTTTTCCTTTCTGCCCAAAATTTTTGCAAATGTAAAAATTGCCCCTTCTGATAAAGCAGCAATTTTTATGTTTGGAAAACAAGAATATCAAAACGGTAAGGTTTTGATTTTGAAAAATGGAATTCCTATTGATGACTTTTTATTTAATGAAGATTTGAGAAAGAAAACTAGATGTGATTTGAAGATTGATGATAAGTTTGTCATGGGACACATAGGGAGATTTAGCAATCAAAAAAACCATAGGTTTTTAATAGATATTTTTAGTGAATTCAACAAAATAAAAACCAATTCTTGTCTACTTTTGATCGGCACAGGCGAGCTCAAGGATGATATTGTGTCATATATAGAAAATAAAGGCTTATCAAATAAGGTGTTTTTATTAGGCGTTAGGAATGATATTCCTGCATTGTTATCAGCTATGGACACTTTTGTTTTCCCTTCTTTTTATGAGGGGATGCCAAATACTGTTATTGAAGCTCAAGCAAATGGGCTATCTTCTTTTATATCTAATACTATTTCAAATGATGTCAAAATCAATGATAATGTGCATTTGCTCGATATCGAAACGCCCGCTGATAAGTGGGCAAATGTGATAGTAGATAAATATGACAGATTATCTATTGATGAATGTCAATTTAATCTGACAGCTAGTGGCTATAATATAAAGGATGTAGTTAAAATGTTTGAAAAAGAAGTTTTATTAAAGGAGGTAAATTAAATGGGCTTATTGTTTTTAACTATATTTTTGTTAATATCAACAATTATATATTGTGGTGGTAGAACCACTTTTGCAATTATGATGTCTTATTTAATTATTTCTCCAGATATTCAGATATTTGGAATGCAGATTGACTCTATTTACTTGGCTGTTCTGTATTTTTTAATACTTATATTGCGAACAAAACCAAAAATTAAAAAACCCCCAGTTGTTTTTAATGCATATCTTAAATTAATAATATTGGTATATCTTGTTTACAGTGTATCTTGGCTAGTATTTAGTAGATTAGACTTTGTAACATATCTTAGCTGTGTTACTGGTGCAATAAAAATTCTGCTATTTTTATTAGAGGTCTGGATAATGAATGAAAGTCTGGAAAATTTAGATTATACTTGTGAAACTGCTAAAATGATAGGAATCGTTCTAATAATAAATTTTGTTTTCATTTTATTTCAAAAATCTAGTTTAGATTTATCAATGACTTTTTTGGATACATATTTATCAAATGAAGAATACGAATATATGGTATATTCTACAAAATACGGTTACTATAACCGTTTCAATGGACTGTTTGCCTACCCGATGCACATGGGTCTTTTCGGTACTTATGCTATAGCTTTTTTGACAATGTATGATCACAAATTGAAATCTCTATTTAAATGGATTTTGATTTTTATAGCGGGATATATAGGGATTCTATCAGCATCCAAAAGTTTTATTTTTGGAGTAGTTATTTTTTACTGTTTAAATATGGTGAGGCTTTTTATTCAAAGTAAATCTACAGCCCCCAAAAAATATTCAGTGATAGGCGTATTTCTTATTGCAATGCTTTTTATTATTTTCTATAATCAAATATATAATCTTGTTTTAAATGTTTTTGGATCTAATTTTGCAAGATACATTTTGATGTTATCAACCCCAATGGAGATATTATCAACTCGTTTTGATGCGGATACGGGGGCTATAAATGATTTGATGTATTTTTTAGAAAACCACTTCTTTTTTGGGGTAGGCCCATCTAGTATTATGGGGGAATATGTAATGGATAATGCCTTCTATATGATTTTACACAATGGGGGGATGCTGGCAGTTAGTATCGTGGCTTATTTTTATACAAAACTTGTTTTTTTATGCAAAAATAAATCAAATCATCTAATAATGATATTTTTGGTATTTGTTACTGGATTAGGATTTCAAACTTGGATAGTTGAAACTATTTCGGTTTGGATAATATTTTATATTGTGCTTGATTTAAAAGAAAGTAGTAGTTTTTCTTTTGATTTAAAGTTCAAAAGAAGTAATCTTAAGGAAATGTGAAATTTTTATTAATTTAAAGAATAGATATTAATGTTCGCGGAAAGGCGGAGTGCTTAAATGAATAATTTATTTATTGTTAAAGATAAAGGGATGTATTTCTATCCTTTAGAAGAGAAATGCGTATGTTCCACAAGGGAAACAATATCTTGTCGCATATTGAAGAAAATATATACTAAATTAAATATTGCATTCCCTGCATATATTATTAATACCATTGTACTAGATTGGATTGCTAATTCACAAGATGTGATCGTAGTTACTGATTCAGCATTTAGCATATCTTTCGTGAAATTTTTAAAGAAAAAAAAAGTGAATATGTGCCTTTATTTTCAAAACGAAATAACAAATGAAAACTGTTATAAAATGTCTTTTTTTGATAATATATATACTTATGATAATGTAGATGCCAAAAAATATGGACTAAAATTTATGCACTATCCATACTCAGGAAAGGTAAAAAAAAATAATTCCACTAACTATCTTTATGACGTTTACTTTATTGGAAACGCAAAAGATAGAGAACCTCAAATCTTAAAATTATACGGAGAATTAAAAAAAGCAGGACTAAGTGTTCTTTTTAAAGTTGTTGGAGCAGAAAGCAAATCTATTAAAAGTGATAAGTATGTCAATTATGAAGAAAATTTAAAATATATAGAACAATCTAAGTGTCTTTTGGATATCAATGATGTTAATCAACACGCGCCATCGATTAGATATTTAGAATCAATTTTTTTGGAGAAAAAACTTATCACTACCCAAACCAACATAAGAACATATAAGTATTTTAATCCTGAAAATACTTTGGTCATAGATTCAGACAACTATTTTGATCAGCTTAATGATTTTATTGCCAAGGAATATAAAGAAGTAGAAACAAATTTTGATAATATTGATTTTCATAATTGGATTGATCTGTTTTATTAAGATTAAGAGAATTTAGTTAATATGGATACAGAGAAGGGATAAGAAAAATGAAAGCAGATAGAATAGAAATAATATTAGTTACAGGGGCTGCAGGATTTATAGGATCACATTTATGTGAGCAATTACTTAGAGAAGGAATAAACGTTATCGGAATAGATTCTTTTAATTCTTATTATGATGTCGAGATTAAGAAAAACAATGTGAAATTAATAGAAGCTACTGCAAAAGATAATGGCAAAAATTTCCAGATGCTTACAGGGGATATCAGAGACACACAGTTTCTAAACACGGTCTTTAGTAAATATAAAATTGATGCGATAGTTTCATTAGCTGCAAATGCAGGGGTTAGACCATCAATTGAAGAACCTTTAGAATATATTTCGGTAAATTTGGATGGACTAACTAAATTACTTGAATGTGCAAAAAATTACGGAATAAAAAAGTTTATTTTTGCGTCATCATCATCAGTTTATGGAAATAATAGGAAAACACCTTTTTCAGAAGAGGACCCTGTGGATAACCCTATTTCTCCTTATGCAGCCACAAAAAAAGCTGGAGAATTAATCTGTTATACATATCATTCGTTATATGATATTAATATTGCTTGCCTTCGATATTTCACAGTATATGGACCGAGGCAAAGACCAGATTTAGCAATTAATAAGTTTACAAGATTAATATTTAACGGCAGTAAGATTGAAATGTATGGTGACGGATCAACGGCACGAGATTATACATATGTTTCAGACGTTGTTTCAGGAACTATTGCAGCAATAAACTATCTCTCACGAGATGAAAGTATTTATGATATTTTTAATTTGGGCGGTTCGAATCCGATTAAGCTAATTGATCTAATTGATTTAATAGCTAAAACTTTAAATAAACCGGTTGAGATTATTACTAAGCCTATGCAACCTGGAGATGTTGAAGTTACGTTTAGTGATTTTAGTAGGGCACAAGAAAAATTAAACTACTATCCTCAAGTGACTATTGAAAAAGGGATTGAAAATTTTGTAAGATGGTATGTAAAGAACTCGGATTAGTAAATAACTAAATTTTAATAAAAAAATGGATTTTATCTGATGCATTTTTCTATAAAAATAATTTTTATAAAATTCAAAATGGGAAGGCGTTAAAATGAAAGGCATAATTTTAGCAGGTGGGAGTGGTACAAGATTATACCCTCTTACACAAGTAACAAGTAAACAATTATTACCAATATATGATAAACCTATGATATATTATCCATTATCAACCCTAATGTTAGCAGGTATAAAGAATATTTTAATAATCTCTACACCCGAGGATACACCAAGATTTAAAGATTTGCTTTGCGATGGTAACCAGTATGGGATTAACTTGGAATATAAAGTACAAGAAAGTCCTGACGGATTGGCACAAGCTTTTACTATAGGTGAAGAATTCATCGGAAGTGATAGCGTTGCTATGATTTTAGGAGATAATATTTTCTATGGACATGGGTTAACAAAAAGATTAAAAGAAGCAGAAAAGAAACAAGAAGGAGCGACTGTTTTTGGATATTATGTAGATGATCCAGAAAGATTTGGGATAGTTGAATTTGATGATAAAGGAAATGCATTATCATTAGAAGAAAAACCTGTTAATCCAAAGTCTAACTATGCAGTAACTGGATTATATTTTTATGATAACAAAGTGGTTGAATATGCAAAAAACTTAAAGCCAAGTGCTAGAGGTGAGTTAGAAATTACAGACATTAATAAAATTTATCTAGAAGAAAACAAATTAAGTGTAGAATTACTTGGTCGTGGATTTACATGGCTAGATACTGGTACTCATGAATCTCTTGCTGATGCCACTTCATTTGTGCAAACTGTGGAGAATTACACAAACAGAAAAATAGCTTGTTTGGAAGAAATATCATATAGTAATGGTTGGATTACAAAAGAGCAGTTAGAAGAAAGATGTCAGCTATATAGTAAGAATCAATATGGAAAATATCTAAAAGAGATATTAGATGGTAAATTTCAGTTTTAGGAGAATGTAATATGGAAGAACTATTAGAGTGGATTAATCATTTAAATGAAACAACACATGTAGACATAAAAACAAGTGAAATGAGTGATGACTCTTTTTGGTTTTTAGATACTCGAACAGGATATATAAAGAATCGTAATAATTCTTTCTTTTCCATTGCCGGAATTAAAGGAAATGTGAATAATAAAGAAATACAACAGCCTATCATCATACAAAATGAGATAGGCTATCTTGGTATTATATGTAAAGAGTTTGAAGGAGTTACAAAGTATTTGATGCAAGCGAAAATAGAACCAGGAAACATTAACTGTGTTCAGATTTCGCCTACAATACAAGCTACTAAAAGCAATTTCACTCAAAAACATGGAGGTAAGAAACCTGATTATTTAGATTTCTTCATTAATGCAAATGAGTATCAAATAATTGCAGATCAAATACAATCAGAACAGTCTTCAAGATTTTATAAAAAAAGAAATAGAAATATGATTATTAAGGTGACTGGAGATGTTGAAGTACTACCGAGATTTAGATGGATGACTTTATGTGAGATAAAAGAAATTATGAAGTATCGTAATTTAGTGAATATGGATACTAGAACTGTATTATCATGTTTACCACTTGTTGATGTAAACGCTAGTGATATTGATTGTCAGTTCAATTATTTATCAGAAGAATTTAAGAAATCAATACATTCGATAGAATATATTGATGAAATCACGTCTATATATCATAAAATAAATAATTACAAGATGTTTAACTACAATGAAGCTAAAATTGTCTCATTATATGAATTAGATAATTGGAATGTATCTAATTTAGGAGTATCATGTAAGAGTGATTTCCCATACGAAGTGAATATATATGATATTGAAATAGAAGGAAGAGAAGTAACTAAATGGCAACAGCCATTATTTAAAGCAAATGGTATTGCTTTATTTGGATTGATTAGAACAATAATTAATGGAGAGTATAAATATTTAGTAAAGTTATCACCAGAAATTGGTAATTTTGATGCAATGGAAATCGGACCAACAATACAAAAAGAATATGGTGAAACTTATCAAGAGGATGCTATAGAAGTCCTTTTTAAAGACAGAATAGATAGAAATATAAGTGTTTCTTTTGATTCTATTTTATCAGAAGAAGGCGGAAGATTTTATCATGAAGAAAACAGAAATATTATTTTAGATGTAGAGTATGAGGACTTAAAGGAGTTACCTTTAGAATACTCATTATTATCTTATCGTGCCTTAAATCACTTGAATTTAGTTAACAACTGTTTAAATATACAACTTAGAAATTTATTATCAACAATGGAGGTTTGTTAATGAATAAAATACGTATTGGAGTAATTAGTCCATCAGAAATAGCTTTTAGAAGATTTATGCCTGCTATTTTGAACCATGATTCGTTTGAATATGTAGGTGTGGCGTATCCAACTTCTGATGAATGGGATAATGCTTCCGTGTCACAACTAGATTTAGAAATTAATAAAGCAAAAGATTTCATGAAAGAGTACGGTGGAAATATATATGAAGGGTATAAATCGGTTATTAGCGACCCATCTATAGATGCAATATATCTTCCATTACCACCAGCTTTACATTATAAATGGGCCAAGTTGGCTTTAGAGAATAACAAACATGTTTTTTTAGAGAAACCATCGACTACAAATGAGAAAGACACATTAGAGCTTGTAGAACTAGCAAATAGCAAGTCACTAGCACTACATGAAAATTATATGTTTCAATATCATAATCAAATAGATCTATTAAAAGAATTAATAGATACTAAAGAAGTTGGTGAAACGAGACTGATTAGAACTAATTTTGGTTTTCCTAAAAGATTAAGTAATGATTTTCGTTATAACAAAGACTTAGGTGGTGGTGCATTACTTGATTGTGGAGGATACCCACTTAGATTAATGTCTAAATTAATGGAGCATGATTTGGAAGTAATAGCCTCTAAATTAGTATATAATGAAAATGATATTGACTTGTTTGGAAGTGTAATGCTTACAAACAGTGATGTAATAGGACAAGTGTCATTCGGTATGGATAATGCTTATAAATGTGATATTGAAGTATGGGGAAGTAATGGAACTATTTATACAGGCAGAGTATTTACTGCTCCAGAAGGTTTTGAAACATCAATAGTAATCAATAAAAATAATCAAGAGTCTACTATTTCTGTTAGAGGAGATGATACTTTCTACAAGTCTATTGATAAGTTTTATAAATGTATAACAGATGATAATATTAGAGAGTTAGAGTATAAAGAGTTATTAACACAAATTAGATTAGTTGAAGAAGTAAGAAAAGAGGGGAAGTAAAGTGAAAAAAGTAGAAACTAAGTTACCAGGAGTTTTTGTTATAGAACCAAATGTATTTTATGATTATAGAGGCTATTTCATGCAGTCCTATGCAATTAATACATATGAACCATTAGGAATCAATAATACATTTGTACAAGATAACCATGCTTTTACAGAAAAAAAAGGAACAATTAGAGCTATTCATTTCCAAAATGATCCTTTTGCACAAGCAAAATTAGTAAGATGTACTAGAGGGAGTATACTCGACGTAGCTGTTGATTTAAGAGAAGGGTCTCCAACTTACGGGATGTGGGATGCCGTTGAACTATCAGCTGAAAATTTTAAGCAAATTTATATTCCTAGAGGTTTTGGTCATGGGTATATGACATTAGAGGACAATTCGGAAGTGCAATATAAATGTGATGATATCTATGATACCAAAACAGAAAGAGTACTAAGATGGGATGATCCTACTATAGGTATTGAATGGGGAATATCGGATCCAATCGTTTCTCAAAAAGACCAGGATGCACCATTTTTGTCAGAGTGTGATATTAATTTTAAATATACAGGTGACGAATAATGAAAAAAGTTATAATTACGGGTGTTGGAGGATTTATTGGAAAATCGATATGTTTACGATTGCTGAGAAGTAATGTAACTGTAATCGGTATTGATGTGGATGACTCAAGAGTAAAAGATTTATTTGAATTTTCTAACTTTTCGTTCAAACAAGCGTCATTTAGTGAATATGATCAGTTAGAAAAAATAATTAAGGATCGAGATGTTGATGTGCTGTATCATTTTGCATTAAAGGGAGGTCTTTTGGCAAATGCGATAAATGATGTTGATATGCAGTTGGAGAATGCTAAGTATACAGTCATGATTTTAAAAAAAGCAATCGAGATGAGTGTAAAAAAATTTGTATTTATTGGAACGGCTAATCAATTTGAAGTTCAACAAATAGCTTATAATGAGGATGTTATTCCTAGAAACACATGTATTTATGCAGCGTCTAAATTGGCATCTGAAATGATGTGTAAAGTGATAGCCAATCAACATGAAATTATTATTTGTTCTGCTTTGTGTGCTATGGTATACGGAGAAGGTAATTACTCTATGCAATTGCCTAACGTAGTAATGAAACAGATTATAGAAGGGGCAGAACCAAGGTTGATAGACGGGAATTCTCAATACGATATGGTATATATTCATAATCTAACAAAGGCATTGTCATTAATTGGGGAACAAGGGGAAAATAATACTAGTTACTATATAGGAAGTCATAGCAATGATTTATTAACGTTTAAAGAACTATGGACTGAAATAAGAAATATTATAAATCCTGATATCAAACTTGGTTTTGGAGAGTTCAAAGACTCTTTTTCGATGGATTACAGTAAAATCAATTGTAATAAATTGTATGAAGAATTGGGTTATAGACCAGAATATTCGCTACAAGAAAGTGTGAATAATAGTGTAGAATGGATCAAAAACAATCTGATGGAGGATAAATAATGAAAATACTAGTAACAGGTGGAGCTGGATTCATTGGTGGTAATTTTGTACACTATATGGTAGATAAGTATCCAGAAGACATGATTGTAAACTTAGATGCATTAACATATGCAGGTAACTTAGAAACATGTGCTCCTGTAGAAGGAAAAGAAAATTATAAGTTTGTAAAAGGTGATATTGCAGATAGAGAATTTATTTATAAACTATTTGAAGATGAAAAGTTTGATGTTGTTATTAACTTTGCTGCTGAATCACATGTAGATAGAAGTATTGAAGATCCTGAAATATTTGTAAAAACAAATGTTATGGGTACTACTACTTTATTAGATGCATGTAATAAATATGGTATCACTAGATACCATCAAGTATCTACGGATGAGGTTTATGGAGATTTACCTCTAGATAGACCTGATTTGTTCTTTACAGAAGAAACACCATTACATACATCTAGTCCATATAGTTCTTCTAAAGCTTCAGCAGACTTATTTGTTTTAGCTTATCATCGTACATTTGGATTACCAGTTACTATATCTAGATGTTCTAATAACTATGGACCATATCATTTCCCTGAAAAATTAATACCTCTAATGATTTCTAGAGCATTAGAAGATGGAGAATTACCAGTATATGGTAAAGGGGAAAATGTAAGAGATTGGTTACATGTATATGATCATTGTGTAGCTATTGATCTTATTGTAAGAAAAGGACAAGTAGGAGAAGTATATAATGTAGGTGGACATAATGAACGTACGAACTTAGAAGTAGTACAAACTATATTAAAAGCATTAGATAAACCAGAAACATTAATTAAATATGTTACGGATAGAAAAGGACATGATATGCGTTATGCTATTGATCCTAAGAAATTAGAAACAGAATTAGGATGGGTACCTAAGTATAACTTTGATACTGGTATTCAACAAACAATTCAATGGTATTTAGATAACAAAGAATGGTGGCAAAACATTATCTCTGGCGAATACCAAAATTATTTCAATAAAATGTATAAGGAAAATGGAAGAGTAGATTAGCATAAAGTGCATGTGAAAATAAATTTCAATAATTTAGAAGGAGAAAAAAATGAATATACTGATTTATTATCATGATGAAATATGCCCCAATCATGGAGGAATACAGCGAATGTCCAGTAACTTGGCTGAAGAATTAATTAAGAAGGGACATGCCGTATACTTCCTATCTAACAAGGAAAATGGAGTTAGTGAGGATAGTGGGTCAGTTTGTGAAAAGTTCTTTATACAAACTGATACGTTTTGTGATTTAGAATCAACTAAATTTGTTAAGAATTTAATGATTTCAAAGGGAATAGATATTGTTTTAAATCAGTCTCATCGCTACACAGACTTCATTAAATATGTAAAAATCAATTTTGATATACCAATAGTAACAGCGTTTCATTTGGCACCGTACCATCAAGTAGCAATTGAAAAAAATGGTTTAAATAAACTTGCAAACTTTTTTTCAATAGAACAAGCTTTAAACCTTAAAAGGATTATTGGTAGGCCATATAAAATATTTATGGCAAAAAAGAGTATTCGGAGACTTTTCAAAGACATGTATAATAACAGCGATAAAATTGTTGTTTTGTCTAGTGGATTTGAAAGTGATTTTTCCGAAGTGATTGGGGAAAACTCGGGAAAGATTGTTTCTATCTCAAATTTTACAACATTCTCCCCCAATGCTGTAGAGAAAAGCATTTTAATTAATAAAGAAAAAACAATTCTATTCGTAGGGAGATTAACTTTTTCAGACAAGAGAGTTGATAGGCTAATATTAATTTGGGGGAAAATTTATAGAAAATATCCTGAATGGAAATTAAAGATACTAGGAGATGGACCTGAAAAAGAG
This sequence comes from Tannockella kyphosi, assembly GCF_021054785.1. Classification (GTDB taxonomy): domain Bacteria; phylum Bacillota_I; class Bacilli_A; order Erysipelotrichales; family Coprobacillaceae; genus Tannockella; species Tannockella kyphosi. The sequence goes on from NZ_CP088239.1 coordinate 2,198,440, forward strand.
AGAATACAAAAATATATAGATCGGAAGAATATTCAAAATATTGAATTGGTGGGGTTTGTGAAGCCAGAACAAGAATATAAAAATGCATCAATTCTTTGCATGACATCATCTTGTGAAGGACTGCCGATGGTATTGGTGGAAGCAGGAAACTATGGTTGTGTGCCAATGGCATTTGAATGTTCTTCATCACTAAAAGATGTCATTGACCACAAAAAGAATGGAATACTGGTGGCTCCATTTGACATGAAAAAATATCAAGAAGAGTTAGAAATGTTAATTGGGAATACGGAATATAGAGAGCAACTTCAAAACGAAGTGCTGCTAGTGAATGAAAAATTCGATAAGGATAGAATTATATTAAAGTGGGAAACGCTCTTTAGTGAGCTGCTAGAACAAAAAAAATAATTATGTAGGAGTCAGTATGTCGAGAAGAAAGAAAGCAGTTAAAAATTTATATGTATCCATATTGTGTTATAGTGTGAACATTGTAATGGCTTTCGGGCTAAGAACAATATTTATTAAAGTTTTATCGGTTGATTATTTGGGAATCAATGGGTTATTTACTAATATTTTATCTTTTCTATCTCTAGCTGAGTTAGGTATTGGAACTGCTATAGTTTATTCTCTTTACGCTCCTTTAGCTGATAATGATGTAGAGTTAGTTAAAACGTACATGCTAATTTATAAGAAAGTATATAACGTTATAGGATGTCTAGTATTTATTTTAGGTATGTGTTTATTACCTGCTCTACCATATTTTATTGCAGGAGAAACATCTATTGAAAGTCTTAATTTGATTTATTTATTATTTATTTTCAATAGTGCAAGTTCTTATTTCTTCAGTTATAACCAAAGTCTTTTAACAGCCGATCAGAAAATTTATATGGTAAAATTTTATTCGGAAATATTTAAGGTGTGTATGATGATTGCACAAGCAGTTCTTTTGATTGTTACTAGGGACTATATTTTTTACTTAATAGCTAGCATTATATTCACATTATTGACAAATATTTTTCTTTATTATAAAACACTGAGAGTTTATCCGTTTTTAAAGGATAAATCATCCGTTTCATGTTTGGATGATGAGAAAAAAAACAAACTAATCACAAATGTAAAAGCACTTTTTTTACATAAAATTGGGTCGCTCCTGGTAGTTGGTGTTGACAACATTGTGATATCCGCCTTTATAGGATTATCAGCAGTTGGAATATACTCAAATTACACACTAATTATTGCTAATATATCTGCAGTTATAACGCTTATAGAAGGTTCCATTAGGGCAGGAATAGGAAACTATGTGACGAAAGAAAACGATAAGAAGTGCTATGATTTTTTCATGTTTAATGACTTTATTTGGTATGTGATTTATTTGTTTTGCGCAATTTGTTTGGTTAATCTTTTGAATCCTTTTATAGGAACTATATGGTTAAATGATACAAGTTATTTATTTGATATGTCAATCGTAATAGTAATCGTGTTAGACTTCTTTATTAAGGGGATGAGAAAAAATACATTATTGTTTAAAGAAGTTTATGGAATATATGACCAAGATAAATTTAAACCTCTTTTTGAAGGAGGATTAAATTTAATCCTTTCCGTTATATTAGTCCAAAGAATGGGCATAGTAGGAGTTTTGGTGGCAACTATAATTACTAATGTTATGATAAACTTTCTAGTTGAACCGTATATGGTTTTTAAGTATGGACTTAAGCGTGATGTAAAGTCATATTATGTACATCTTATTTTGAAAGTTTTTACATCGTTAATAATTATAATGGTATCAATGTGTGTTGTATCTTTAATAGAAAGTAATACGGTTTTAGCATTTGTTTTAAGGGGTGTCACAGCAATTATTGTATTCAGTGTAGGCGTCACACTTTTTAACTTTAAAAATATATATTATAAAAAAATATTATCAACGCTGAAAAATAATGTTAAAGGAAAATTGTTCAGGCGTTATAAATGATAATAGAATTTTATGAAAATTCAGCTTTACGTTATTGTAGAGTTTGCCGATATCGGCGCTTTAAAATCTAGCGGGGTTTAGCGTAAAAAAGCTTTAAAAATAGAGCGGGGATAATTTTCCCCGTTCTATTTTTAAAGCCAATGCGAACATAAATTACAGTTTTTTTATTTTTTCGATTTTTTGTAGGGTCCCCTTGGTGATCCTACTCTTTTTATTGGCTCTGTGTCAAGACTGGGGGACAAGTGATTATTAAGTAATCACTTGTCCTTTTTCTTTTTCTATAAATTGGGGTGCTTTTAAAGCTGATGCAAACATAAATTACAGTTTTTTATTTTTTAGATTTTTTGTAGGGTCCCCTTGGTGATTCTACTCTTTTTATTTTGGCAGAATGTTCACTTATAAGTAAGTGTGAAATTATGTAGATAACAACATAATTTCACAATCACCCTTAATTCTTCATAATCATAATAAGACATTATCATAAGTTAATCAGTGCTACATTTTTATTGTGCCTTTTTCATTGAAAATCACAGTCAAAATGATATACTAGTAGTAGTTTTAAAAATAAGTATATTAATTAAAGAAAAGGGGAATAATATGGAAGATGATATTTTTATAGATTTGTCTGTTGTGTTTAAGACAATGTTAAAGAAAAGCTGGATTATTGCTATTGCAACAATACTAGGGGCAACTGCTATGTTTGGGTATAGTAGCTTTGTTAAAACACCATTGTATGAGGCAGATGTAAAGTTATATGTAAACAATAGTACCTTTTCATTAGGTAGTACATCATATAGTATTACTAGTGGTGAGTTATCTGCTGCACAGAGTCTGATAGAGACATATATTGTTATATTAGAAACAAGAACTGTAATTAATGAGATCATTGATGAAGGAAATTATGACTACACATATGAGGAAATGCTTTCAATGATTAGTGCAGCATCAGTAAATAGCACAGAGGTCTTTAGTGTTACTGTTACGAATGAATCTGCATCAGAAGCTGCAGATATTGCTAATACAATAGGAACAGTACTACCTGACTGTATTAGTGATGTAGTAGATGGTAGTGATGTACGTATTGTAGATTATGCAGTAGAAGCAGTAAATCAAGTATATCCTGTAGTACTTACGGATACAATAAAAGGTGCAATGATTGGATTTGTTCTAGTAAGTGGTATTATTTTATTACAAATATTGTTTGATAGTGTAATTCGTAGTCAAGACTATATTAGTCAAACATATGATTATCCTATTCTAGCATCTATTCCTGAAGGTGAAACTAAAGGTGGATATTATGGTGGTATAAAAACCGGAAAAAAAGGAGGCCTGTAAATGAGTAAAGTAAGTACATTAAATGATGCGAATCTAATTTATCCAAATTTACCTTTCGCTGCTACAGAAGCTTATAAAATGCTTCGTACAAATATTGTTTATTCCTTTACAGATGAAATTAGTTGTCCTGTAATAGGAATTACTAGTTCTCTAAAAGGAGAAGGGAAAAGTACAACGGCTATTAATATAGCCTATACACTAGCTGTTACAAACAAGAAAGTATTATTTATTGAATGTGATATGCGTTTACCAAGTGCTGGTAAACACTTACACATTCAATCAGAAGATGGTCTTTCTTCTATTTTAACAGGTGTTCAAAAGAATATAGCTAGTGTAATCATTAAAGATAAAAGTTTTCCTAATTTAAATTTCATGTTAAGTGGTCCTATACCACCAAACCCATCTGAAATACTAGATTCAAATAGTATGAAAAAAGTTCTAGAATTACTAAAAAAAGAATATGATTACATTGTATTGGACTTACCACCAATAACACTAGTATCTGATCCAATAGTTGTTTCTAAATATACAGATGGTATGATTATTGTAACTCGTCAAGACTATAGTGAGAAAAAAGCATTACATCAATCTATATCACAATTGAAATATGTAAATGCTAGAATTCTAGGTTTTGTATATAGAGGACAAAAGAATAGTGGATTTGGATATGGTAATAAGTATAGTGGTAAATATGAATATAAATAGGATGATGAAATGATAGATTTTCATAGTCATATATTACCAGGAATAGATGATGGTAGTGATAGTATAGAAACAACAATACAAATGCTAAAAGAATCTAAGAAGCAAGGTGTAGAATACATGATTGCAACACCACATTATTATCCTATGAATATTTCATTACAAGACTTTATAAGTAATAGAAAAAAAGCAAAAGATAAAGTAGATGCTATTATGGATGACTCTATGCCTAAACTCCTTTTAGGAGCAGAAGTATATTATTATTATGGAATCAGTAGTTTAGGCACAGATATTCATTCTTTGTGTGTAGAAGGAACAAATGTATTATTGTTAGAATTACCAATGTGTTCTTTTACTCAAGAACACATTTCTGAAGTAATTAAACTTCAAAATCAATGTGGTTTGACAGTGGTTTTAGCTCATATTGAAAGATATATAGGATTTAGTGGAAATAAAGATGTATTTATGTATCTAAAAGAACAAGGTATCTTATTTCAAGTAAATGCTACTTTCTTTATGAATCATAAAACAAGAAGATATGCATTATCTTTATTAAAACAAGGTTATATAGATGCATTAGGTAGCGACTGTCATAATATGACAAGTCGCAATCCTAATCTTCTATTAGCGATGAATTATTTAGAGAAAAAAGGTTGTTTAAAGCAAGTGTTATCAATTTTTAATGAAAATAGTTTAATTCTTAACATTTCAGGAAAATAATTCATTTTTTAAGGTAATATCTATTGATTTTTAAAAATTATGTAGTAAACTGAAGAAAGTATTAGAAATTCAAGGAGGAGATGTAAAAATGAAAAAAATTGTAAGTTCTTTAATCGTATGTGCTATGTTAGCTGTATCGGTTTGTTCAGTAAATGCAACAGTAGTATCTAGTGTGGAAGCAAAGGCTGCACCAACTATTTCAACTGTAACTACTTCAACAGGAGCAGTTATTGACGTTGCTGATATTGAAATTACTGCTTTAGCAGATTTAAGTACATTAGATGCAGATGATCAAGTAGCTTTAGATGCAGCTTATGAAGAAATTAAGGATGCGTCATCACTAGTAACTTTAGTTCCTGCTTTAGCAGATGTATTAGAAGATGGTGAAAGTGCAGATGATTTAGCTGTACGTGATTTATTTTATTTAGATGTACCAACAGAAGTATATGATGTATTAGATGCTGGTGGAACTGTTACACTTTCATTTGCAGTAACTGCAGATGCTGGAGAAACATTCTATGTAATGGCTAATTGTGATGGTGAATGGGTTCCTGTATCAAGCGAAGATGTAACTTTAAGTGCTGATGGTTCAACTTTAACTGTTACTTTCAGTGAGTTATGCCCAATTGCTTTTGTAAGTAATACAGTTGCAGCTGATGATTCATCAAGTGATTCAGTTGATACTGGAGACAATACTAACGTAGCTATGTATGGTATTATTGCAGCTGGTTGTGCAGCAGTAGCGGTAGCTTTAGTAGTAACTCGTAAAAAAGAAGTTGAATAATTTCAACTTTTAAAGATTTGAAAAAAACAAGTATAAGTATATATAAAATAGTAGTCGCTATATTGGCATGCGTTTCTGTGGTGTCTGGCTACTATTTTTTTACTAATTTTAATCAAACAGAAGAAGCCATTGATAATGGAAATCCGTTTGATACAACAACTGCACTAGAATATAATGGACAAACATATGATGAAAAATCAAATTTAGAATTAGTCTTATTTATGGGTATTGATGAGTTTGGTGCTCAAGTATCCAGTGAATCTTATAACAATTCTGCTCAAACTGATTTTGTTTCATTAATCATATTTGATCATACTAATAAAACCTTTGAAGTGCTTTACTTAAGCAGAGATACAATACTTGAAATGGATGTTCTTGGAATAAGTGGAACAATAACAGGAACATATACAGGACAATTAGCTTTAGCTCATACATATGGAGATGGATTAGAAGAAAGCTGTGAGAATACAGTTACAGCAGTATCTAGACTCCTTAATGATATTTCTATTGATTATTATATTTCTGTTACAATGAGTGCGATACCAATACTAAATGATGCTTATGGTGGTATAGAAGTAACGATTAATGAAGATTTAACATCAGTAGATTCTACTTTAATAGAAGGAGAAACAATTCTATTAGATGGAGATCAAGCACTAAATTACTTAAGAGCTAGAATGACTGTTGGAGATGGTACAAATGCTGCACGTATGGAAAGACAACAAATATATTTAGATAACTTATATACTAAAATGATGGAAACAGATGTAAGCTTAGTAAACTTAGTAATAAATGATCTTTCTGATTATTTATTAACTGATGCAACTATTAATGAACTTACTAGTATGAATACAAATATTCAAGAATATGAATTCTTAGGAAGTAATTATATAGAAGGAGAAACAGTTTTAGGTGAAGAATATTATGAAGTATATTTAGATGAAGATTCTTTATTAGAAACCATATTTAATCTATTTTACAATCCAAATTACTAATAAAAGTAGCGACATGTAAATGTCGCTTTTCTATTATAAAACTATTTCACTATCTTTTTAAAATAAATATACACTTATTGTTGTATATTTGGTACTATAGAAGAAAGGAGTGATAAAGATGGACAAAAAAGAAATAGTAATTGTTACAGGTATGTCAGGAGCTGGGAAAACTAGTGCAATGGCTTGCTTTGAAAACTTAGCGTATCGTTGTATTGATAATTATCCAGTAGACTTATTAGAAGAGTTTGGAGAATTAGTAAAAAGTGATGCTAAGTATCATAAAATAGCTTTAGCAGTTAGTTTAGGAGACTCTATTAAAGCAATACGATTATTATCTAATATGGATTGGATTAGTCTTACTGTAGTATTTCTTGATTGCGATGATGAAATCATTGTAAAGAGATATAGAGAAACAAGAAGATCACATCCATTACTAATATCAAATAAAGCTGCTTCTTTAGTAGAAGGTATTTCTTTTGAAAGAAAACTAGCAGAACCTATCTCTAATTTAGCTAATTTTACAATGGATACTTCAAAACTAAAATTCGTAAAATTCCAAGAACTTATAGAAGGATACTTCTCTAAAGGAATTATTGCACCTTTCCGTATCAGTTTTGAATCCTTTGGATTCAAATATGGTGTTCCTAAAGATGCAGATCTATTACTAGATGTACGTTTCTTACCAAATCCTTTCTATTTAGAAGAACTAAGAGAAAAAACAGGAAATGATAAAGAAGTATATGACTATGTTATGGAAAAAGAAGAAACAAGTTTATTTGTTAAAAAAACAACAGAATACTTAGATTACTTAATCAAAGAATATGAAAAAGAAGGGAAGATGCATTTAATCATTGGAATTGGATGTACTGGTGGACAACATCGTTCAGTTACACTAACAAACTACTTTGCTAGTGTTTATGCAAAACAATATCAAGTACATTGTCTCCATAGAGATGCACATCACTAATTATGAAAGTATCCTTTTCAAGAACAGTAAAAGAAGAAGTCGTTTTCAACGACTTCAATGAATGTTGTTCCAAAGCAATGCTATGTGCCATTATTAAAATAAACGGTACACTAGCCTTAAGCAACCAAGGCTTAGCACTAACCATTCGTACAGAAAATGCTAAAATAGCTTCTAAAATACATAAAATGTTAAAAGAAACCTATGCTCCAACCATAGAATTCTTAGTATCACGTAAAATGAAACTAAAAAAGAACAACGTCTATGTTGTAAAAGTATCAAAAGCAAGAGAAATACTAGATGACCTATCACTAATGTCTGGTTTTGGTTTTCAAGATGTACCAGACAAAAAGATGATTCGAAAAGAATGCTGTAAAAGAGCTTATCTAGCAGGAGCCTTCTTATCTAGTGGAAGTGTAAATCCACCAGACACATCTAACTATCACCTAGAAATATCACTAAGCCAACAAGAACATGCAACCTTCATACAAGACCTCATGAATCGTTTCGACTTGAATGCAAAATGCATTCAAAGAAGAAACAAATACATAGTCTACCTAAAATCATCAGAAAAAATAGGTGACTTTATGAGAGCCATAGGTGCTAGCCAATCCGTTATGCACTTTGAAACAACAAGAATAGATCGTAACATGTCTAACACAGTAAACCGTTGGAATAACTGTGATATCGCAAACGAAATGAAATCTATCACTACTGCTAACAAACACATAGAAGACATTCATGTAATAGAAATGTTTCTAGGAATTGATATGTTAGATGATAAAACAAAAAAAGTAGCGAAAGTTCGTTTAAAATATCCCGAAGTAAGTTTAAAAGAACTTGCTAATTATTATTTAGAAGAAACAGGAGAAACCATTAGTAAATCAGGATTGCATCATCGACTAAAGAAAATACATGATGAAGCAGAAAGATTACGTGTAATGGAGACAAACTAATATGGAAACAATTGAACGTAGATTTGGTCACAAAGTAAAACAACTAAGACTATCACAAAAAATATCTCAAGAAGAACTAGCGTTTCGTTCAGGACTATCTAAAAACTACATCTCTGATGTAGAAAGAGGAACTAGAAATGTATCGCTAAGAGCGATACATAAACTAGCTTATGGTCTGCAAGTAACAGAAAATGATTTGTTCATGTTTAATTCATAATTACATCATATAGTAATAAAAGACGAGGAGTGGGTAAAATGGCATTTTTATATTATATATTATTCTTTATGTTCATATACATAATCTTTACTTTCTTTTTCCATCTTCTTTTAAATCCATACTTTTGGATTATTATAGGAGTATTCGTAATATACTCTGGTTTTAAAAGAAAATCAATGGAAAAACAAACACAAGAATATTATCAAAACTTTGAAAAAGAAACACAACAAAAGAAACAATCTTATCAATCATCAAACACTCATGGAGATGTAATCGATGTAGATTATACGATTGTAGAAGAAACGGAAGACTAGTCTTTCGTTTTTTGCTAAATTATAATATACTCAAAGTATAGAAAGAAGGGGTAGCGTGAAGATTATTGTAACAGGTGGAGCAGGATTTATAGGAAGTAACTTTGTATTATATATGCTAGATAAATATCCAACATATCAAGTCATCGTAGTAGATTCCCTAACTTATGCAGGAAACATAAAAAACTTAGAATCAGTTAGGAATAACCCTAACTTTCATTTTATACATGCATCCATTACAAATAAACAATTAATAGATAAAGTATTTGTTGATTATAAACCAGATATCATTGTAAACTTTGCAGCAGAGTCACATGTTGATCGTTCTATCGAAGATGCAACTACTTTCTTAGAAACAAATGTAATAGGAACAAATATATTACTAGATGCATGTCTAAAATATGGTATCTCTAGATACCATCAAATATCAACAGATGAAGTATATGGTGATTTGTCATTCGATAAACCTAATATATTATTCAATGAAACAACACCATTAAACCCTAGTAGTCCTTACTCTGTATCCAAAGCATCCGCAGATATGCTTGTACAAGCATATCATCGTACACATAAACTACCAGTAACAATAAGTAGATCTTCTAATAACTATGGTCCCTATCAGTTCCCTGAAAAACTAATACCTCTAATGATAACCAATGCCTTATTAAATAAACCATTACCAATCTATGGTAATGGTGAAAATAGAAGAGATTGGATATATGTAGTAGATCACTGTAAAGCAATAGACAAGATATTACATCAAGGAATAGTAGGACAAACCTATAACATTGGTGGAAACCAAGAGCTTACTAACAAAGATGTTGTACTAAATATATGTAATCTACTAAATAAAGAACAATCATCTATCATCTATGTAGAAGATCGTAAAGGACACGATTTACGTTATGCAATTGATAATACAAAAATAAATCAATCACTAAATTGGTATCCAGAAACAAGTTTCAATGAAGGTTTAAAGAAAACAGTAAGTTGGTATTTAGAAAACAAAGAATGGTGGCAAGATATTTTATCTAAAACAAAATAGGCTAGATTCTAGCCTATTTTCATTATCATTTTTATTATATTTATGATAAAATGTAGACTTAAAGGGGTGGTATAATGATTTGTACATATTGTGGATATGATAATAATGATACACATAAATATTGTAGTATGTGTGGTGCAAAACTAGAAACAGTAGAAAAACCAGTAAGTGGTTATATACCTATAGAAAGAAACTATGAAACAATCATAGAAGAACCTATCTATGAAGAAACTAAAAAAGGTAGAAACTACTTTTTTAGTCCTATTATATGGATAGTATCCATTCTATTTCTAGTAATATGTGTTGGATTAGAACTAACCATTAGCTCTTATACCATAACGCCTACTATCACCTATGATAGTAGTTACTATGATATCCAAGCATCTTTGCAAGGAGATGGTATGATATGTCAAGGAGAGAATAGTTTATATTTAGCGATGGAAGGATATATCTATGAATATAGTTATGCTATGGAAGAAGTACAAGTAATAGCTTATGAATATGGAGAAAACTTACATGTAGTAGATAACTATTTATATTTTGTAGATTCTAATAATGATTGTCAAAAGATAAACCTAGATACATTAGAAAAAGAACTAGTCTTAGAAAATGTTTACTATGTATCGATTCAAGATAATATTATTACTTATCAACATGATAGTGATAATGAATCGATACATCAATATAATATCGATACACAAGAAGATAGTAAACTAAATGATGAAGTATCCTATATGTTAACAGTAGTAGATAATGATATCTATTATGTAGATACTAGTAATAACTTATGGTTATTAAATGATACAAAAAAATTAATTACAACAGAAGTAACTGATTTTGTAGTATATGAAGATGAACTATATATCATGATACCTACTGGTATCATGATATATACGGTAGATAAAGAATTAGAAAGTGAAGTAGTAACTACTTATCCATTAGATATTACTTTTATTGATGGAAGATTATATTTTAGTGATATTTATGGGATGTTATATGGACAATTAGATGATGATACTTATGAAGTAATAGAACAATCTGGTGTTACAGATTTAGAAGGTATAGGAAACATATTGTTCTATTATAATATGAGTGAAGGTAGTTATTATGTATATGACATTAATGGAACAAAACAAGTTATGTATGATGGAATGTTACATAGTGATTATAAAGAAGATGAAGAAATAGAATGGGAAGGCGTGGAAGAATTCTAATGAAAGTATATGAAATAATAGAAGCTACTAATGGAGTATTACTATCAGGTGATAGTAATACACCTATTTATGGTTTTTGCCAAGATACAAGGAAACTACAGCCTGGAGATATGTATATAGCATTAATAGGTGAAAATAGTGATGGACATGATTATATCCAACAAGCGATGGATGCTGGTGCTATTGCAGTACTAACAAGTAAGAAAGTAGACTATCCTAATAGTATCGTCATACAAGTAGAAGATACTCTTCTAGGATTACAAGATATGGCACGATATGTTCGCACACATCGTGAAATGAAAGTTATCGGTATTACAGGTAGTGTAGGTAAAACTAGTACCAAAGATATGGTATATAGTGTTATGAAACAAAAGTATAAAACATTAAAAACACTAGGGAATTATAATAATGAAATAGGGTTACCTTTGACTATATTACGTCATTCTAATGAAGAAGTAGTGATTCTAGAAATGGGAATGAATCATTTAAGAGAAATGGCACATCTATCTTCTATAGCTACTCCTGATATTGCAATCATTACCAATGTAGGCACTGCCCACATTGGTGAAGTAGGAAGTAGAGAAAATATTCTAAAAGCGAAACTAGAAATACTAGAATATATGGAAGATAACACAAATGTTATCTTAAATGTAGATAACGATATGTTATCTACAGTACAATTAGATAATCATCCGATTATTTCAGTATCATTAGAAAAAGAAGGATTAGATCCTATCTATTATGAAACAAGTAGTGACTTTCAATATCATAACCAAACAATACATGTACCAGTAGCAGGAAAACATTTTATTACGAATGCCTTGTTAGCACTAGCTTTAGGAGAATTATTAGATATTCCTTTTGATCTATGTAAAAAAGGTATTGAAGAATTTAAACTAACTAAAAATAGAATGGATATACATCCATTAGATAATGATATTCAACTAATAGATGGTACTTATAACGCTAGTGAAGAATCAATGAAATCATCATTAGACGTACTAAAAAACTATCAAACAAGAAGAATAGCAGTACTAGGAGATATGTTAGAACTAGGAGACTATTCTAAAGAATTACACTTATCGGTAGGTAAACACGCTAGTGCTTGTTGTGATGTCTTATTTTGCATAGGAACAGAAGCTACCTACATTGCACAAGGTGCAATGCAGGAGGGTATGAAGGATGTATTTTGTGTAGCTACAAATGTAGAACTCTATAACTTACTAAAAGAATACTTAGAACCAAAAGATATTTGTTTATTAAAAGCATCAAATGGAATGAAATTAAAAGAAATAGTAATAAAATTAATGGAGGGTTAATATGAAAAAATTATTAATAATATGTGGAGGACAATCAAGTGAACATATTGTTTCTAGAATGTCTACAACATCATTGCTAAGTGTCATTGATCATTCAAAATATCAAGTAACTGTAATAGGCATTACTGAAGAAGGCTCATGGTATCAATTAGATAGTAAGATACAAGATATAACAAAAGAAACATGGTTAGATAATGCTACGAAAGTAATCGATGTATTTGGTTTACTAAAAAGCCAAGAAGTAGCTTTCCCTGTATTACATGGTCTATATGGTGAAGATGGTACTATCCAAGGATTATTTGAACTAGCAGGACTTCCTTATGTAGGTTGTCGAGTATTAGCTTCTAGTGTCTCAATGGATAAAATATATACAAAGAAAATACTAGATACAGTGGGTATCCCACAAGTACCTAGTATGTATGTAAAAAGAAGATATGATAATACGTTAGTAGTAGTATCTAACTCTTTTGAAGAATATACAGACATAGAAAACCAAATCGAAAAAGAACTAGGATTCCCTTGCTTTATTAAAGCAAGTAACTCTGGTTCTAGTGTTGGATGTTATCGTGTGAATCAAAAAGAAGAACTTCTTACTAGCTTACAAGCAGCTGCTAAATATGATCGTAAAGTAGTCGTAGAAAAATGTGTAGACTGCATTGAATTAGAAACAGCAGTATTAGGTAATGATGATCCGATTGTATCAAGAGTAGGACAAATTATGCCTCATGGAGAATTCTATACTTTTGAATCTAAATATGAAGATAAAGAAAGTAAAACATGTATACCTGCTAATGTAGATCCATCTATTCAAGATAAAATAAGAGAGTATGCCCTAAAAGTATTTAAAGCAGTAGATGGACATGGTTTAAGTAGAGTAGACTTTTTCTTAGATAAACAAAGTGGAGAAATCTATTTAAATGAAATTAATACGTTACCTGGATTTACAGTTATTTCTATGTATCCACAACTAATACAAGATTTAGGTATTACGTATCAAGAACTAATTGATAAGCTAATAGAATTAGCTTATCAAAGATAAACTAGTATGAATATTATGATGAACGAATGTCTTTAAAAATAAGAACATAGATCTAATTCCATTATAAATCCTTAAAGAGTTGACAATAGTCAACTCTTTATTCTATTGCTTTATAGGAATGCTTTTTTATATTGTTTTGTATAATCTTTAAGGTGTTAAGATTGTATTTTTATGAAAACAATAAATAGTATGTACTATATTTTCGTTAATAAGAAAAAATAGTACAAAACAGTTGACATATGAGAGTATAACTTATAAAATACAAATAACTATAAAAGCAAATGCAAAGATAGGAACTAGTAGATAGTATATGAATGCATAGAGAGATTCTGGTTGGTGGAAAGAATTGTTTTATGACTATTGAACTCATCCTTGAGTAGAGCACTGAAAGATAGTAAGTGGCTTCGGAAGCATCCGTTATCATGCAAGGGTATGGACTATTTGAAATAGCGTACTTGATGAGATTTATATTGTGAGGTATAAATAAATAAAGGTGGAACCACGGGATAACTATGCTCTCGTCCTTAAGATGATAAGATCATTTTGAGTGCGAGTTTTTTTTATAGATAAATTGGGAGGGAATATCATGAATTATCAAAAATACAAAAAGTTTGAAACAATCAAACTACCAGATCGTACATGGCCAGATAATGAGATTACGAAAGCACCTATTTGGACATCTGTAGATTTAAGAGATGGAAATCAAGCATTAATTACACCAATGAAAATAGAAGAAAAAGTAATGATGTTTCAATTATTAGTAGATATGGGATTTAAAGAAATAGAAGTAGGTTTTCCTTCTTCTAGTCAAATAGAATATGATTTTCTTAGAATACTAATAGATGAAAACTTAGTACCTGATGATGTTACAGTTCAAGTATTAACACAAGCAAGAGAACATCTAATTCGTAAAACATTTGAATCTTTAGAAGGATTACCAAAAGCAATCGTTCATATTTATAATTCAACATCTATTTTACAAAGAGATGTTGTCTTCCATAAAGGTCAAGATGAAATAAAGAAAATAGCAGTAGAAGGAGTCAAACTAGTAAAAGAATTAGCTCAAGAATTCAAAGGAGAAGTATTACTAGAATACTCACCAGAAAGCTTTACTGGAACAGAAGTAGAATATGCATTAGAAGTATGTGAAGCAGTGATGGATGAATGGGAAGCATCTAGTGATAAGAAAGTAATTATTAATCTTCCTTCTACAGTAGAAATGTCTTCACCTAATGTATATGCTGATCAAATAGAATGGATGTGTCGTAATTTCAAAGATAGAAGTCGTGTTATTGTGAGCTTACATGCTCACAATGATAGAGGATGTGGAGTTGCAGCTAGTGAGTTAGGAATTATGGCTGGTGCAGACCGTGTGGAAGGAACTCTATTTGGGAATGGAGAACGTACTGGAAATGTAGATATTATTACATTGGCACTAAATATGTTTACACAAGGTGTCAATCCAGAGTTAGATTGTTCTAAGATTAATGATATTAAACATGTTTTTGAAAAAGTTACAAAAATGGAAATACCGCCAAGACATCCTTATGTTGGACAATTGGTATTTACGGCATTTTCTGGTAGTCACCAAGATGCAATTAATAAAGGAATGCAATGTTATCGAGAAAGAAATGCAGGAATATGGGAAGTTCCTTATTTACCAATTGATCCTAGTGATTTAGGAAGACAATATGAACCAATTGTTCGTATTAATTCACAATCTGGTAAAGGTGGTGTATCTTATGTGATGGATAGTATGTATGGATATCACTTACCAAAAGGATTACAAGCAGATTTTGCTAAGGTGATTCAAGATATTTCAGAAGAAGAAGGAGAAGTATCACCAGAAAGAGTATATGATACATTTGTAGAACAATATGTAGAGAATAATCAACCATATAAATTAATAAAACAACAATTAATTGATATTTCAGAAGAAAATGAAGAACATGAAAGAAAAGCAGTACTTATCTTAGAAGATCATGGTGTAGTAAAAGAAATAATAGGTTATGGAAATGGACCTATTGATGCTGTGAAAGATGCCTTTAATTCAAATGGATTTATAGGATCACACTTATTAGACTATAGTGAACATGCATTAACTTCAGGATCTAGTTCAAAAGCTGCTGCATATGTTCACTTACGTCTAAAAGGTAGTGCTATTCAAGAATTTGGGGTAGGTGTTCATCCAAATATTGCAACTGCAACGATTATGGCTATTGTATCAGGGTTGAATCGTTTGTATCAAAGAAAGGCAGGGATGTAAAACATGAATCGTTTAGTGTTATCTTTGTTGGTAGAAAATAATGCTGGTGTGCTTAGTAGAGTATCTGGCTTGTTTAGTCGACGTGGATATAGTATAGATAGTTTAAGTGTAGGGAAGACAAATGTTCCTCACATTTCAAGAATGACCGTGGTAGCCCATGGTGATGAAAGAAACTTAATGCAAATAGAAAAGCAATTAAGTAAGTTAGTCGATGTAATTGATATTTGTGAATTAGTTCCAAGTGAATCAGTATATCGAGAATTAGTGTTAATTAAAGTAGAAGCTACAGAAGAGGTTCGCTCTTCTATTGTTTCGATCGTAGATATATTTCGTGCACATATTATTGATGTTGCACCTACGTCTTTAATTATAGAGGTAACTGGAGATCAAGGTAAAATTGATGGGTTACTGGGAATGTTAGAAGGATTCAATATAACTGAAATCGTTCGTACTGGTTTATCTGGTATGAAACGAGGGAGAGTAAATGTTGATACAAAAGAGTCAGAAGAACAATAGGGGGAAAAGAAAGATGGCAAAAGTATATTATGAATCTGATTGTGATTTAAAATTATTAGATGGGAAAACAGTAGCAGTAATTGGTTACGGTTCTCAAGGACATGCACATGCATTAAATGCAAAAGAATCAGGAGTAAATGTAATTATTGGTTTATATGAAGGATCTAAATCTTGGGATAAAGCAGTAGCTCAAGGATTTGAAGTATTTACAGCAGCAGATGCTGCTAAAAAAGCAGATGTAATTATGTTCTTAATTAATGATGAATTACAAGCAAAAGTATATAGAGAAGATATTGCACCTAACTTAGAAGAAGGAAACATGTTAATGTTTGCTCATGGGTTTAATGTACATTATGGACAAATCGTAGCTCCTAAAGGAGTAGATGTAACAATGGTAGCTCCTAAAGGACCAGGACATACAGTACGTAGTGAATACTTAGAAGGAAAAGGAGTTCCTTCATTAGTAGCAGTAGAACAAGATGAAACAGGTAGAGCAAAAGACATGGCATTAGCTTATGCATTAGCGATTGGTGGAGCTAGAGCTGGTGTATTAGAAACTACTTTTAGAACAGAAACAGAAACTGACTTATTTGGAGAACAAGCAGTATTATGTGGTGGAGTAGTAGCTTTAATGCAAGCTGGTTTTGAAACTTTAACAGAAGCAGGATATGATCCTCGTAATGCATATTTTGAATGTATTCATGAAATGAAATTAATCGTAGACTTAATTTATCAATCAGGTTTTGAAGGAATGCGTTATTCTATTTCTAATACTGCAGAGTATGGAGATTATATTACAGGACCTAAAATCATTACAGATGAAACTAAAAAAGCAATGCAACAAGTATTAAAAGATATCCAAGATGGAACATTCGCAAAAGACTTCTTATTAGATATGTCTGAAGCTGGTGGACAAGCACACTTCAAAGCAATGCG
This sequence comes from Tannockella kyphosi, assembly GCF_021054785.1. GTDB lineage: Bacteria > Bacillota_I > Bacilli_A > Erysipelotrichales > Coprobacillaceae > Tannockella > Tannockella kyphosi. Next base: position 2,215,725 of record NZ_CP088239.1, read on the forward strand.
TAAATTAGGAAAAGAACATTCTAGTGAAAAAGTAGGAGCAGAAATTCGTAGTTTATATAGCTGGTCTGATGAAGACAAATTAATCAATAACTAATTGATTTCAACACACTTTTGTGTGTTGTAGGTAAGAAGCTTTGCTTCTTAGCTACAACCTACAAAATGAGGGTTTAAGAGGGGGAAAATAAATATGGCAATGACAATGACTCAAAAGATACTGGCAGCTCATGCAGGATTAGAACATGTCGAAGCAGGACAACTAATTGAGGCCAAATTAGATGTTGTAATGGCAAATGACATTACAGGTCCAATGGCTTTACCAATCTTTCATGAAATGGCAGAAAAAGTATTTGACAAAGAAAAAGTAGTCTTAGTACCAGATCACTTTACACCAAACAAAGATATTAAATCAGCAGAAAACTCAAAATCAATAAGAGAATTCTCTAATTGTCAATGTTTAACACATCACTATGAAATAGGACAAATGGGAATAGAACATGCCTTACTTCCTGAAAAAGGAATTGTAGTAGCAGGAGAATGTATTATTGGAGCTGATTCACATACATGTACTTATGGAGCTTTAGGAGCGTTTTCTACTGGAGTAGGAACAACTGATATTGCTGCCGGGATGGCTTTAGGAGAATTATGGTTTAAAGTACCGAGTGCTATTCAATTTGTAATAACAGGAAAACCTAGTCCTTATGTATCAGGGAAAGATGTTATCTTACATATTATTGGTAAAATAGGAGTAGATGGTGCTTTATATAAATCAATGGAATTTGTAGGAGAAGGAATAGCTAATCTTACAATGGATGATCGTTTTACTATTGCTAATATGGCTATTGAAGCAGGTGCTAAAAATGGAATATTTGTAGTAGATAAACAAGCTGAAGATTATATGAAAGAACATTCATCAAAACAATATACTATTTATCAAGCAGACAAAGATGCTATCTATGATGAAATAATTGAAATAGACTTAAGTACTATTCGTCCAACCGTTGCATTCCCTCATTTACCAGGTAATGCAAAAACAATTGATGAAATAGAAGCAATGGAAGCTATCAAAATAGATCAAGTAGTCATTGGTAGTTGTACCAACGGAAGAATGGAAGACATGCGTAAAGCAGCTGCTATTCTAAAAGGAAACAAAGTACACAAAGATGTCCGTGTTATGGTCATTCCAGCAACACAAAAAATCTACTTACAATGCATTATGGAAGGTTTAGTAGAAACCTTCATAGAATCAGGATGTACCTTCAATACCCCAAGCTGTGGACCTTGTATGGGTGGACACATGGGTGTAATGGCAGCAGGAGAAAAATGTGTATCAACAACCAACCGTAACTTCGTTGGACGTATGGGACATGTAGAATCATTAATCTACCTAGCATCACCACAACTAGCAGCAGCTAGCGCTATTGCTGGTGTGATCGCAAATCCTGAAAAAGTAGGAGGACAAAACTAATGGGAAAAGTATTCAAATATAACGACAACGTCGATACAGACGTAATTATACCAGCTAGATATCTTAATTCATTTGATGCAAAAGAATTAGCTACTCATGCAATGGTAGACATTGATCCAACCTTTGCATCAAAAGTACAAGTAGGAGATATTATAGTAGCAGGGAAAAACTTTGGATGTGGTTCTTCTAGAGAACATGCTCCACTATGCTTAAAAACAGCAGGAGTAAAATGTGTTATTGCTAAAAGCTTTGCACGTATCTTCTATCGTAATTCTATTAATATTGGATTTGCTATCATTGAATGTGTTCAAGCAGCAGATGATATTGAAGCAAATGATGAAGTAGAAGTAGACTTTATCACAGGAATTATCTATAACAAAACAAAAAACAAACAATATCAAGGACAACCCTTCCCAGCATTTTTACAAAAAATGATTGAACAAGATGGGTTAGTAAACTATGTAAATAGTAAAAAACAGAGGTAACTATGGAAAAGAATATAACAATAATCAAAGGTGATGGAATCGGACCAGAAATAGTAGATGAAGCAATCAAAGTATTACAAGCAATCGCTAAAAAATACAACCATACCTTTACCTATACAGAAGTACTAATGGGAGGAGCATCTATCGATGCTCATGGAGTACCTATTACCCAAGAAACAATCGATATTGCTAAAAGCAGTGATAGTGTCTTACTAGGATCTATTGGTGGAGATACCAACACATCTCCTTGGTACCAACTAGAACCAAAACTTCGTCCTGAAGCAGGACTACTAACAATAAGAAAAGAACTAGGTTTATTCGCAAACCTAAGACCAGCTTATTTATATAACGAACTAAAAGAAGCATGTCCTCTAAAACCAGAAATCATTGAAGGTGGTTTTGATATGATGGTAGTAAGAGAATTAACAGGAGGAATCTATTTTGGTGCTAGAGAAACCAAAGAAATAGATGGACAACTAGTTGCTACAGATAGCTTAGCTTATAGTGAAACAGAAATAAAAAGAATCGTAAAAAAAGCTTTTGAAATAGCGATGAAAAGAAAAAAACAATTAATCAGTGTTGATAAAGCAAACGTATTAGATTCATCAAGACTATGGAGAAAAATAGTTAACGAACTAGCTAGTGACTACCCAGAAGTAACAGTAGAACATATGTTAGTAGATAACTGTGCAATGCAATTAGTCAGAGATCCAAAACAATTTGATGTTATTGTAACAGAAAATATGTTTGGAGATATTCTTTCAGATGAAGCAAGTATGATAACAGGATCTATTGGAATGTTATCTAGTGCTAGTCTAAGAGATGACAGTTTTGGAATGTATGAACCAAGTCATGGTAGTGCACCAGATATTGCTGGTACAAATAAAGCAAATCCAATTGCTACGATCTTATCAATGGCCCTAATGCTACGTTACTCTTTTGGTTTGAGTAAAGAAGCATTAGAAGTAGAACAAGCAATAGAAAAAGTATTACAACAAGGATATCGTACAGTTGATATCCTATCAAAAGATAAAACACTAGTAGGTACAAAAGAAATGGGAGACTTAATTGTAGCCAATTTATAAAAGGAGAACATATGAAAAGTGATAATGTAAAAAGTGGTAGTCAAAGAGCACCACATCGTTCATTATTTAATGCATTAGGTTATGTAGAAGAAGAACTAGATAGACCATTAATCGGAGTAGTAAACTCTTATAATGAAATAGTTCCAGGACACATGAACCTAGATAAAATAACAGAAGCAGTAAAAAAAGGAGTATACTTAGCAGGAGGAACTCCTATTGAAATACCAGCTATCGCAGTATGCGATGGTATCGCAATGAATCATACAGGAATGAAATATTCTTTAGTAACCAGAGAATTAATTGCAGATAGTACCGAAGCAGTAGCTACTGCTCATCAATTTGATGGACTAGTAATGGTTCCTAACTGTGATAAAAATGTACCAGGACTATTAATGGCAGCAGCTAGAATTGATGTTCCTACTATCTTTGTAAGTGGTGGCCCAATGTTAGCAGGTCGTAAAGTAGATGGCCAACAAACATGTTTATCTTCTCTATTTGAAGCAGTAGGAGAATTTAATGCCGGTAAAATCAGTGAAGACAAACTAAAAGAACTAGAACAAAAAGCATGTCCAACATGTGGATCATGCTCAGGTATGTATACAGCCAACTCAATGAACTGCTTAACAGAAGCGTTAGGAATGGGACTAAAAGGAAATGGAACAATTCCTGCAGTCTATTCAGAGCGTATTCGTCTAGCTAAAAAAGCTGGTATACAAATCATGGACTTAGTAAAAAGAGATATTCGTCCTAGTCAAATCATGTGTGAAGATGCATTTATGAATGCATTAACAATTGATATGGCATTAGGATGTTCTACTAATTCAATGTTACACTTACCTGCTATCGCTTATGAAGCAGGAGTAGAATTAGACTTAGAAATAGCGAATGAAATAAGTAAAAAAACTCCTAATCTATGTCACCTAGCACCAGCTGGTGACACATATATGGAAGATTTAAATGATGCTGGTGGGGTCTATGCAGTAATGAATGAGTTAGATAAACTAAACTTATTAAAAACAGACTTAATGACAGCTACAGGTAAAACAATCAAAGAAAATATTGAAGGATGTGTAAACCTAGATCATAATATCATTCGTCCAGTAGAAAATCCATATAGTAACTATGGTGGAATAGCAGTATTAAAAGGAAACTTAGCTCCTGATGGAAGTGTTGTAAAACAATCAGCAGTAGCCAAAGAAATGATGGTACATAGTGGACCAGCACGAGTATTTGAAAGTGAAGATACGGCAATAGAAGCAATTCGTGCCGGTAAAATAGGAAAAGGAGATGTCGTAGTTATTCGTTACGAAGGACCAAAAGGTGGTCCTGGAATGCGAGAAATGTTATCTCCAACTAGTGAAATTGCTGGAATGGGACTAGACAAAGATGTAGCCTTAATTACAGATGGACGTTTCTCAGGAGCTACAAGAGGAGCTTCTATTGGACACGTTTCACCAGAAGCAGCACTAGGAGGACCTATTGCCTTTGTAAATGAAGGAGATATCATTGATATCGATATTTACAATCATTCTATGAATGTACGTATCACAGATGAAGAAATGGAAGCCAGAAAAGTAGGGTGGCAACCAAAAGAACCAGAAATCAAAAAAGGATACTTAGTAAGATATGCATCATTAGTTACATCAGCAGCTAAAGGTGCGGTATTAAAACCTAAAAAATAAAGAGAGGAGAGTAGTATTATGATTTTAACAGGTGCAGATATAGTTGTAGAATGTTTATTAGAACAAGGTGTAGATACAGTATTTGGGTATCCGGGAGGAACGATATTAAACGTCTATGACAGTTTATATAAATACCAAGATAAAATTAATCATATTCTAACTTCTCATGAACAAGGCGCAAGTCATGCTGCAGATGGATATGCTAGATCAACAGGAAAAGTAGGAGTTTGTTTAGCGACATCTGGACCAGGAGCTACAAATCTTGTTACAGGGATTGCAACAGCTTATATGGATTCTATTCCAATGGTTGCAATCACTGCGAACGTAGCTAGATCATTATTAGGTAGAGATAGTTTTCAAGAAATTGACATAACAGGTGTAACAATGCCTATTACAAAACATAACTTTATTGTAAAAGACGTAAAAGACTTAGCACATACCATTCGTAGAGCCTTTAACATCGCCAAAGAAGGAAGACCAGGACCAGTACTAGTAGACATTACGAAAGATGCAACAGCTGCCACTATTGAATTCGAACCAAAAATACCAGACACAATAGGACCTAGAAGCTATACCTATTCAACCTCTGATATCGATAAAGCAGTAGAAATGATAGAAGCATCATCTTGTCCTTTCATCTTTGCAGGAGGCGGAGTTATCGCAAGCAACGCAAGTGCTCAACTAAAAGAATTTGCTGAAAAAATAGATGCTCCAGTAGCAGACTCACTAATGGGAAAAGGTGCCTATGATAACACACGTCCTAGATACACAGGAATGTTAGGAATGCATGGAACAAAAGCATCTAACTTTGGAGTAAGTAAATGTGACTTACTAATTGTAGTAGGAGCTAGATTCTCTGATCGTGTTACTGGAAACACACAAAAATTCGCTAACAATGCAAAAATACTACATATCGACATTGATGCAGCAGAAATCAATAAAAACATCGACGTACACCTAGGTGTAGTTGGAGATGCAGCATGCATCTTAACAGATCTAAATGCAAAACTAACAAGACAAAACCATCCTCAATGGTTAAAAGAAATAAGAGATCTAAAAGAAAGATATCCAATGACCTATCCTCAAGATCGTTTAACAGGACAATACGTAGTAGAACAAATTGACTTCCTAACAAATGGAGAAGCTCTAATCACAACAGAAGTAGGACAAAACCAAATGTGGGCTGCTCAATTCTTCCAATACAAATATCCTCGTCAATTTATATCATCAGGAGGAGCAGGAACAATGGGTTATGGATTAGGTGCTAGTTTAGGAACTAAACTAGGTAATCCACATAAAGATGTATTCAACATTGCAGGAGATGGATGCTTCCGTATGAATATGAACGAACTTGCTACTGCAAGTCGTTACAACATTCCTATCATTCAAGTAATCTTAAACAATCAAGTACTAGGAATGGTAAGACAATGGCAAACATTATTCTATGGAAAACGTTACTCTGCAACTGTACTTCATGATAGTGTAGACTTCTGCAAAGTAGCAGAAGGATTAGGATGTCAAGCCATTCGTGTAACAACCAAAGAAGAAGTAGCACCAGCTATCGAAAAAGCATTACAAGCTACTGGACCAGTAGTAATAGAATGTATGATAGAAGAAGATGATAAAGTATTCCCAATGGTAGCACCAGGTGCTCCTATCTCAGAATGCTTTAGTCAAGAGGATATCAAAGAATAATGGATGACTATACACATTTAGTACAATACTACGAAACAGACCAAATGCAAATAGTACATCATTCCAACTATATACGTTGGTTTGAAGAAGCTAGAGGAGACTATCTTAGTAAAAGAGGAATAGGATATGATTGGTTAGAATCTACAGGTGTATTAGTACCAGTACTAGAAGTAGAATGTAAATATCTAGATGTTACTAGATATGCAGATCTAGTAACTATTATTCCTAAGATTACTACCTTTACAGGAGTGAAGTTTGAGGTAGAATATGAAGTCTTAGTAGATGGCAAACTAAAAGCTACAGGCAAGTCAAAACATTGTTTCTTAGACACAAACCTAAGACCTATCTCTTTAAAAAGAAAATATCCAGAAGTATATCAAAAATACATAGATTTACTATAAGCAAGACGATGTCTTGCTTTTTATACGTTTAACTTGCAGTATATATTAGAGAAGTATTTATAGAGCAGTAATATGTTAATCTCGTTGAAAATATTACTTATAAGTAATATAATGTTCAGTATAAAGGGAAAGTGAAGATTATTTATCGATCATATCTCTATTTCATGAAAATAATTCAGAACATAAGAATATTATTTTTTAAAAAAGATACATATTCTATAATAAGTGTTTTAAATGAAATTGGTGATAAAAATATAAGTGGTTAAGAGATATAATCAATTATATTGTAAATATAAGAAGAGTAATCTTAAGGAGGAAAGAAAAGATGAAAAACGTAGATGACGTACTTGCTTTATTTGAAGATTATGTAGATGATGCAGATATCATGAAATATAATCTAATTATAGAAGTAACACATAAAATAATGGAAGAAAGAATTTCACAAAACATGTCCCAAAAAGAATTTGCAGAAAAACTAGGTATTAGTCAAAGTATGATTTCCAAAATAGAAAGTGAACAATATAACTTCACTTTAGAAATGTTAGCTAAAATATTTACTAAATTAGATTATACTGTTGAGTTGAGAATAGATAAAATATAAATTCACAATTATCTTGAATCTTTAAAAATAACTTCTTATTCATTAGAACTTTAGTCTAACTTTTTTGAACGATTTATTATAAGCAAGACGATGTCTTGCTTTTTTGGTCTAGATAATAGATAATGTGATGGAAGATAGAAGGGATAATTCTAATGGACAATTTAGTTAGTGTAGTAATTCCTGTTTATAATAGAGAAAAATATATAGAAAGATGTGTTAATAGTATTCAACAACAAACCTATCGTAACATAGAAATCATTATAGTAAATGATGGATCAACTGATTCATCCTTATCTATTTGTAAACAACTACAAGAAAATGACAATCGAATAAAGTTATACTCACAAGAAAACAAAGGAGTATCCTTTGCTAGAAATGTAGGGATACGTAACAGTACAGGTACTTATCTTTTGTTTGTAGATAGTGATGACTATATTGAAAAAGAAACAATAGAAGTTGCTATACCTAGAATGAGAGATGACGCTGATATGGTAATGTTTGGCATTAAAGTTATCAACAAACTAGGACATACTCATCCTCATGGGCAAACAGAAGGTCCTTTAACGGTTGGAACAATGATGGAAGATTATTTTCTTGCTATAAATGGAATATTACATAATAGTCCTTGTAATAAAGTTTATCAAAAGCAAATATTAGAGAAACATAAGATATTATTTGATGAAAACGTGAAAAATGGGGAAGATGTCTTATTTAATTTTGAATATTATCAATATATAAAAAATATTTTATATATTGATAACTATTTTTATTACTATTATTCTCATAAAAACCAAAGTTCAGATACATATAATGAAGATCACCTTAATAGTGTTTTATATCGCTTTAACAAAGAAAAAATATTATATAAAAATATAATGAAAAAAGAAGTGGATATTATAAAATCAAATCAAATGTTTTTAAGCTATATCAAACGTACGTGCTTTAATAATCACTTAAGTCCTTATGAATATAAAAAGAAATTGCAGTTTTTAAAAGAATATATTAATAATTCTGAGGTCCAAGGATTATTATCTACCTATAAACCTGATAAATTGGTTAATTATATCTATTATGTGTTTTTTAAATCAAATAGTGCAACACTAGTCTATTGGCTAACTAAATTACATAGAAATGTAAATATTATTAGAAAATCATACTAAGGAGATCTGTTATGAAATTATCTGTTGTAATGCCAACCTATAATGAAACAAGAGAACAAATAATAGATTCTATTGAATCTATTTTAAACCAAACATATACAGATTTTGAATATGTTATTGTTTGTGATAACCCAAACAATAAGGAAGTAACAGATGTGTTAGAAGAATATAAAATAAAAGATAATCGTATTGTTATTGTTATGAATGAAAAGAACATGGGAATACCTTATAGTTTAAATAGAGGGGTAGAAGTATCGAAAGGTCAGTATATTGCAAGAATGGATGCAGATGACTACTCTTTTCCCAATAGATTTATGATTCAAATGGATCTACTAGAAAAAGAAAATGTAGATTTAGTTTGTAGCAATATGATTGTAGAAACGGAAACGAATACATATTCAACTAATAGAAAAGATGAAATTGATGAAATACTGCTAAATTATTGTTGTATAGCACATAGTTCTGTTATTTTTAAAAAACAAGCTTTTCAAGAAGCCGGTGGATATCGAATGTTACAACCTGCTGAAGATTATGATCTATGGCTAAGGTTTTTATCACTACATAAGAAGATGAGACTAATTGAAGAAGACTTAGTTATCTATCGATATAGATCACAAGGTGTAAGTTCATCTAATGCATATGAACAAATGTTGATGACGGAGTACTGTAGACAGTTATATCAAGAACGTGTACTAAAAGGATATGATTCATGTTCGAAAGAATCTTATTTAATGTTTCTAAATAAACAAGGAATTAAAGGAGATATGAAGCAATATAATAAAGCATTTAATATGTACTTAAAAGGAACTAGTTATATTAAAAAAGGTAATCCTAAAGGTATTTGTTATTTATTGTTATCATTTAAAAAACCAAAAGTGCCAATACAATGTATTCATAGATACATAAAGAAGCGAATAAGGATAATAACCAATGTCTAGAACTAAAAACTCTATCAAGAATATAACTATCTCTATATTATCAAAATCAGGAACACATATCTCTTCTTTTATCTACCGTACTATCTTTATCTATACACTATCTGTAGAATACTTAGGTATTAGTGGATTATTCACAAATATATTATCTTTCCTATCCCTAGTAGAACTAGGGATAGGATCAGCTATCGTATATTGTCTTTATCAACCTATTGCTATAGGTGATAATGAGAAAATAAAGTCTTATGTTAAGCTATATAAACAAATATACTTTATGATAGGGGTTATTATTTTAGTAATAGGATCTTTATTAACACCTTATCTAAGTTTCTTTGTAACAGAATTACCTAATATAGAAGGAATACAACGAATCTATCTTTTATACTTACTTAACTTTGGAATATCTTATTTCTTCTTATATGCAACCACTATTATTAATGCTCATCAAAAAAGCTATATTACTGCATTAATAAAAGATGGTGCATTAATAACGGTAACGATAATTCAATGTATTGTCTTACTACTAACAAAAGACTATCAACTTGTCTTAGTATTACAACTACTATCTACCATATTCATGGGTATCCTAATGACAAGGGTAGCTAATCATATGTATCCTTACTTAAAAGAAAAAGAAGTACAACCATTAGAATTAAAAGAAAAACAAAATATCAAGAAAAACGTATTAGCTCTTATTCATCACCAAATAGCAAGTGTTATTGTCTTTTGTACGGATAACTTATTAATTAGTAAATTAGTTGGTATTATAGCAGTAGGCTTATATTCTAACTATATTATGATTACTTCTGTATTAAGTGGTTTTATTGCGATTATAACGACAAGTATTACAGCAAGTATTGGTAACTTAGGAGTAGATAGTAAAGTAGAACATCAGTTATGTACTTTTTATGAAGTGTTTTTATTCTATGCTTTGTTAGGTGGATCAATGAGTATTTGTTTATATGTTCTATTTCAAGATTTTATTGTATTATGGATAGGACAAAGCTATTTATTATCAACGGTAGCGGTAGGTATTATCGTACTTAATTTCTATTTAACATTAATGCGTAAAGCTTGTTTGTTAGTACATGATACAAATGGTTTGTTTTGGTATAGTAGATATAAACCAGTAGTAGAGTCTATTGTTAATTTAGTGATGTCTATTGTATTAGCGAAGTATTATGGTATTGTTGGTATATTAATAGGAACTACTATTAGTACCGTAACTGTATGCTTTTGGGTAGAACCATATATTATTTATAAATACGTCTTTAAAGTAAGTGTTATCACTTACTTTAAAAAGTATTTCTTACATACGATAAAGATGGTTGGTTTATTGATGATTATTTTATTTATTACAAATATGTTTGATACAGCCTTATTTTTTACATTTATTATGAAGATGATAACATGTACTATTCTTATTCCTATTGGAGTGTTTGTATTGTTTAATAGGGATGAAGATTTTAAGAGATTGAAGAAAAGATTTATTAAAAATAAAATGTTCTAAAATAAATACAAAGTTATTGAATACTCTTTAAAAGAGAGTATAATGACTTTGTATTTATTGTTTAGGAGACAAAGATGAAAGAGTTATTTACGAAAAAGAATTTAATTACGTTTGTAGCAGTAGTAGCATCAAGTGTTATGATGGCATCTGTGACAAAGACATTTACGAGACCAGCAGGTATTTTATCTGGTGGTTTTATGGGTATTGCGATGTTAGCTGATATGTTGGCAGAAAAGTTAGGATTTTATTTTCCTACTGCATTAGGATTGGTTTGTTTGAATTTACCTGTTGCAATATTTTGTTTTAAGAAGATTTCACCTCGGTTTGTTTGTTTTTCTTTGTTACATGTAGCATGTACTTCTTTTATGTTAGAAGTAGTACCTTCTTATCCTTTGATGGAAGAAATTATGTTAAATGTAATTTTTGGAGGGTTTTTATATGGTATTAGTATTGTTGTGGTTTTAAAAGGAAATGCTTCTACTGGAGGTACTGATTTTATAGCTTTATATGTTTCGAATAAGAGTGGAAAAGAAATATGGATACAAGTATTTTGTTTTAATGCTTTGGTTTTATGTATTTATGGATGTATCTTTGGTTTTGAATTAGCAGGATATTCTATTTTGTTTCAGTTTTTAGTAACGAAGACTATTTCTACTTTCCATATACGTTATCAACGTGTGATGTTACATATCTTTACGAAAAGAAAAGATGAAGTAGTTGATGCATATGTGAATAACTTCCGTCATGGAATGACGGTATTAGATGGTTATGGGGGATATTCAAAACAAGAGGTGACGATGTTAACAGCAATAGTTTCTAGTTATGAAATGGATGATGTTATTGAAGTATTGCAAAAAGTGGATCCAGCATTAATTGTGAATGTTACGAAGTCACAAAAGTATGTAGGAAGATTTTATATGAGACCACTAGATTAGTGGTCTTGTTTGTTGTTAAAAGTACAATTGTTCATCAATAGGATAAAGGACACTATTTATTCCTCCCTCTACGATATAAACTTCAAATCCTTTACTTGTAAGTAGGGGTGCGTATTGCTTAGCAACACGCCCACTATAACAAAGTAAAATGATGGGAAGAGATGTATTTAGAGAGGGTAATTGTTGTAAAAGAGAAGAAGCAGGGATGTTTTGAAAGTTCTTTAAATGAAAGCGTTGGTAATCGGATGGGCTTCTTAGGTCGATAAACTGATAATTATGCTCTAAAATAGCATATAATTTGGTTGGAATGATGGAATATATTTTTTTCATGAAAACACCTCATTTTATAATATGAAAATAATTGAAAATGATGAATTTCTTTGATATAATGCACCCATGGAGGAATAAGAAAAAATGGATAAAAAAACAATCAAAGATATTGAAGTTGCAGGGAAAACAGTATTAGTACGTGTTGACTTCAACATACCAAGAAACAAAGAAACTGGTGAAATCACAAACGATAATCGTATCGTTGCTGCATTACCAACTATTAAGTACTTATTAGAACAAGGGCCTAAAGCAGTAGTATTATTCTCTCACTTAGGGAAAGTAAAAACAGAAGAAGATAAAGCTAAAAATGATTTATCTGTAGCTGCTCCTAGATTAGCTGAATTATTAGGGAAAGATGTTACTTTTGTAAATGCTACAAGAGGAGAAGAATTAGAATCAACAGTGAAAAACGCTACTGATGGACAAGTTATCTTAGTGCAAAACACTCGTTATGAAGCTGGGGAAAGCAAAAATGATCCTGAATTAGGAAAATATTGGGCTTCTTTAGGAGATGTATTTGTGGAAGATGCATTTGGTTCAGTACATAGAGCACATGCTTCTACAGCTGGAATTCCTGCACATTTACCATCTGCAGCTGGATTCTTAGTAGAAAAAGAAATTGCTTATATTGGAAAAGCAGTAAATGCTCCTGAAAGACCATTAGTTGCTATTTTAGGTGGAGCGAAAGTTTCAGATAAAATTGCTGTTATTGAAAACTTATTAAAAGTTGCTGATAAAGTAATTGTTGGTGGAGGTATGTGTTATACTTTTGCTAAAGCAATGGGTCATGAAGTGGGAACATCTTTATTAGAAGAAGATAAAGTTGAATTAGCAAAATCTTTTGTTGAAAAAGCAGAAGGAAAATTAATTTTACCAATCGATTCTATTTGTTCAGATAAATTTGGTGTTGATGGAGATATTAAAGAATGCGGTGCAGATGTACCAGCAGGATATATGGGATTAGATATTGGTCCTAAATCTATTGAATTATTCAAAAAAGAATTAGAAGGTGCTAAAACTGTAATTTGGAATGGACCAATGGGTGTATTCGAAATGGAACCTTTTGCAAAAGGTACTGTAGCAGTATGTGAAGCATTAGCGAACTTAGAAGGTGCAAATACGATTATCGGTGGTGGAGATAGCGCTGCTGCAGTAATGCAACTTGGATATGCTGATAAAGTTTCTCACATCTCAACTGGTGGTGGAGCTTCATTAGAATATATGGAAGGGAAAACTCTTCCAGGTATCGCAGCTATTAATGACAAATAATAACTAAGGGGAAAGAATATGAGAAAACCAATCATTGTAGGAAATTGGAAAATGAATAAAACTATTGCTGAAACAAAAGCTTTTGTTGAAGCAGTAGATAGTAGTGTTAGCGATAGTGCAGATTGGGGTATTGCTACTCCATATTTAGCATTACAAACTGCTAAATCTTTAGCTAGTAACTTAATTGTTGCTGCTGAAAACTGTCACTTCGAAGAAAGTGGAGCTTTCACAGGAGAAATCAGTACTTCTATGTTAAAAGAAATCGGTGTGGAATGGGTAATCTTAGGACACTCTGAAAGAAGACAATATTTTGGAGAAACAAATGCTACTGTTAATGCAAAAACATTAAAAGTATTAGATGCTGGAATGACTCCAATTGTATGTGTTGGTGAAACATTAGAAGAATACGAAGCTGGAAGCACAAAAGATGTTTGTAAAACTCAAACAGTTGCTGCTTTCAAAGATGTATGTCCTAAATGTATCGAAAAAGTTGTTATTGCTTATGAACCAGTATGGGCAATCGGAACTGGTAAAACAGCTACGAATGAAATCGCTCAAGATGTATGTGCATACATCCGTGGTGTAGTTGCTGAATTATATGGTCAAGAAGCAGCTGATAAAGTAAGAATTCAATATGGTGGATCTGTAAAACCAGAAGGATTAAAAACTTTATTAGAACAACCAGATATTGATGGTGCTTTAGTTGGTGGAGCTTCTTTATTAGAAGATTCATACATTGCAATGATCGAAAACTTAGGTTAAGAAACAATTAGAAGGTAGTAAGAGAATTCATTCTCTTATCACCTTCTTTTTTTGTGTTTTAAGGGAATATTTTTTTAAAAAAAAGTATTGCATTTCTTACAATTTGTTGTATACTAGTTAATTGACACGGTATGTGTTAAATAAATTTGTTACTATGCGTGGAAGGTTTTACAACCGCTTGACCACAGCACGGACAAAAATTTTATAAGGAGGAATGTCACGTGAGTAAAAAAGTTGCAAGAATTATGAAAATTCAATTCCCAGCTGGAGGAGCTAAACCAGGTCCTGCATTAGCTGGAGCAGGGATTCAAATGCCTAAATTCTGTACTGCTTTCAATGATCAAACAAGAGATCGTATGGGTGAAACTGTACCTGTAGTGTTAACAGTATATGAAGATAAGAACTTTGAATTTGTATTAAAAACTGCGCCTTGTGCGGAAGTTATTAAAAAAGCTTGTGGAATTAAAAAAGGAGCAAGCAATAGTGGAGCAGCAACAGTTGCTACATTATCAGCGGCTAAGTTAAAAGAAATCGCTGAATACAAAATGCCTGATTTAAATGCAAATGATATCGATGCTGCAATGAAAATTGTTGCTGGTACAGCTCGTAATATGGGTGTTAGTGTAGAAGGTTTCGACGCTTAATTTTAAAAAAAATAGAGAATCGTCATTTGTGGAAGGATTATTCCGCTTGACCACTAAGGAGGAAAAATAAAATGGCTAAAAAAAGTAAAAGATATTTAGCAGCTGCCGAGTTAATTGATGCTACTAATGCATATTCAATTGAAGAAGCTGTTGCTTTAGTTAAGAAAACAAGTACTACTAAATTTGATGCTAGTGTTGATGTTGCTTTCCGTTTAGGATTAAATACAAAACATGCTGATCAACAATTAAGAGGTGCTTTAGTATTACCACATGGTACAGGTAAATCTAAAAAGGTTTTAGTTGTAACAGAAGGTGCAAAAGCTGCTGAAGCTACTGCTGCTGGTGCAGATGTAGTTGGTGGTAAAGAAATTTTAGAAGACATCAAAAAAGGATGGTTAGATTTTGAAGTAATGATCGCTACTCCAGATATGATGGCTGAATTAGGGAAATTAGGACGTATTCTTGGACCTAAAGGTTTAATGCCAAACCCTAAAACTGGAACTGTAACTATGGATGTTGCTAAAGCTGTTGCTGAAACAAAAGCTGGTAAAGTAACTTATAGAACAGATAAAGAAGGAAATATTCATTTAACTATTGGACGTGCTTCATTTGAAGATGCCAAATTAGTAGAAAACTTCCAAACTGTATATGATTTATTAGTAAAAATCAAACCATCTACAGCAAAAGGTGTTTATATGAAAAACGTTGTGATCACATCTTCAATGGGACCAAGCGTAAAAGTAGCTGCTTAATTAGTAGCAATATTATTGGAGCAATCAATATACCCTAGACAGTAACTGGGAAACCTTAATTTGTTACCGAGGTGTTAAATCGTATAGAAATATATTATCTTGAACTATTTAATAGTTTTATAGCGAGTATATTGTTGCATATATAAAAATAAAATAGGAGGTGTAACAATGTCAGTAGAAGCAATTAGTTTAAAAGCGGAAGTCGTTACTGAAATTGCTGAAAAATTTAACAATTCTCATTCTGCAGTAGTAGTTGAGTATCGTGGATTATCAGTAGCTGATGTAACAGTATTACGTAGAGAATTACGTGCTGAAGGCGTTGAATTTAAAGTTTACAAAAACAAACTTATGCAAAGAGCTGCAGAACAAGTTGGTTATGAAGCTTTAAACGATCAATTAGTTGGTCCTAACGCAATCGCATTCGGAAACGATGATGCTGTAGCTCCTGCCAGAATCTTAGCGAATTTCGCAAAAGATCACGAAGCTTTAATTATTAAAGCTGGTGTTATGGAAGGAAAAGTATTATCAAGCGATGAAGTAAAAGAAATTTCTAGCTTACCAGGTAGAGATGGAATGTACTCTATGTTACTTGCAATGATGAAAGAACCAGTTGCAAAAGTTGCTAGAGTTATTAATGCTGTTGCAGAAAACAAACCTGCAGACGGTACAGTTGTAGAAACAACAGAAGAAGCTGCTTAAAAGCAAGCAAAAAAGAAAATTAATGGAGGAAAAACAAAATGGCAAAATTAACACATGAAGATATTTTAGCATATTTAGAAGAATCAACAATCTTAGAATTAAATGAATTAGTGAAAGCAATCGAAGAAAAATTCGATGTAACTGCTGCTGCACCAGTTGCTGTAGCTGCTGCTGATACAGGAGCTGCTGCTGGACCTACTGAAGTAACTGTTACTTTAACAGAAGCTGGAGCAACTAAAGTTGCTGTAATCAAAGCAGTTAGAGAAATCACTGGTTTAGGTTTAGTAGATGCAAAAGGTATCGTTGATAAAGCACCAAGTGCAATCAAAGAAAACATTTCACCAGAATTAGCTGCTGAAATCAAAGAAAAATTAGAAGCTGCTGGAGCTTCAGTAGAAGTTAAATAATTTTAACTCTTAAAAGAGGTCTTAGACCTCTTTTTTTTCTAACTTGAAAAAGGTATAATATCTTTGTAAAAAGGAGGTAAACAATGAAACATTACTATACAGATAATACAGACCTAGAAAGTAAACCTACAAGTTTTACTTTCCAATATAAGGATAAAGAAATAAAATTTACTAGTGATATTGGTGTTTTTTCTAAAACAATGATTGATTATGGTTCAAGAGTCTTATTAGATGCTTTTGAATTAAAAAATGAGAATGCTAGTATATTAGATGTTGGTTGTGGCTATGGAACATTTGGTATTAGTTTAAAAGTATTATATCCACAACTAACTGTTACGATGGTGGATGTTAATGATCGGGCTTTATCTTTATGCCAAAACAATGCAATTGATAATGATGTTCAAGCAACCATTTTTAAAAGTTTTATTTATCAAGAAGTAACGAATAGTTATGACTATATTTTAACCAATCCACCAATTCGTGCTGGTAAAGAAGTAGTTCATGAGATATTAGAAAAATCAATAAACCATTTAAATGAGGATGGAGAACTTTGGGTAGTTATTCAAAAGAAACAAGGAGCACCATCAGCTATGAAGAAAATGGAAGAAGTATTTGGTAATTGTAAAATAATTAAAAAAGATAAAGGATATAACATACTATGTTCTAAAAAAAGCAGTAATATGTAATAAAATGGTTATCTTTTGATACAAAAAGATAACTTATTAAATAAACATATAATTATAACAAAAAATGATTGACTATCCGCCTTGGATATGCTAGCATAATAAAATGCCTATCCATGTTTAAAAGCGGATTGTTTTTTGCGCCTAAAAACAAGGTTATAGAGATTAACGAAGGGGTGAATTGTTAGTGGAAAACAAAATAACAGCAGCAAAAAGTAAGATTACTCGTCGTAACTATTCAAGAATTAGTGGTTCATTAGAATTACCTAATTTAGTAGAAATTCAAACCAACTCATATAAATGGTTTAAAGAAGAAGGAATCAAGGAAGTATTTCAGGATGTCTATCCGATTACAAACTTTAATGAGACTTTATCTTTAGAGTTTGTGGATTGTAGCTTTGATAAACCTAAGTATTCTGTAGATGAAAGTAAGGATCGAGATGCAAATTATGCAGCTCCAATTCGTGCTACTTTACGTTTAGTAAATAGTGCTACAGGAGAAATTAAAGAACAAGAAGTATTTATGGGGGATTTCCCTTTAATGACAGAATCTGGAACATTTATTATTAATGGAGCAGAACGTGTTATCGTATCACAATTAGTTCGTTCACCAGGAGCATATTTTGCAGATGGTGTAGATAAAAGTGGGAAAACTATCTTTACTGGATCAGTGATTCCTTCAAGAGGAACATGGTTAGAATTTGAAAATGATTCTAGAGATGTTTTAAATGTACGTATTGATCGTACTAGAAAAATACCAGCTACGGTATTATTAAGAGCGTTAGGTTTATCAAGTAATGAAGATATCATTGCTGTTTTTGGTGACCATGAATTCATTCGTAATACAATTGAAAAAGATAGTACTACAAATACAGAAGAAGCATTAATTGAAATCTATAACAAATTAAGACCAGGGGAACCAGCTACTTTAGAAGGAGCAAATAACCTTTTATATTCTAAATTTTTTGATGCAAAACGTTATGATTTAGCAAGAGCAGGACGTTTTAAATTCGATAAAAAATTAAGTTTATATGATCGTATCAAAGGACATATCTTAGCGCAAGATATCAAAGATATGGAAGGGAATGTTGTTTGTACAAATGGAACACTTTTAACAAAAGAAGTGTTAGAAGACTTAAAACCAGTTTTAGCTTCTCCAGTACATATGCAAAACGTTAGTACAAACCCTCGTTTAGAATCAACAGGAAATATTCAAGTAATTGAAGTTTATGTTGATGAAGCAATGACTAAAAAGATGAAAGTAATTGGTACAGATTTATCTTTAGATTGTAAATTTGTAACTATTTCTGATATGTTAGCAGCATATTCATATATGTTAAATCTTGTTGATATTTTCAATTCATTTGATTTAGCAGCAGATGACCGTGTTAGTTTAATGTCACGTATTGGTTTATTAGATGATATTGATCATTTAGGAAATCGTCGTGTTCGTTCTGTTGGTGAGTTAATTCAAAACCAATTCCGTATTGGTTTATCAAGAATGGAACGTGTTGTAAAAGAAAGAATGTCTTTAACAGAAGTAGATTCTATTACACCACAATCATTAACAAATATTCGTCCTTTAACTGCAGCAATTAAAGAGTTCTTCTCTTCTTCTCAGTTATCTCAATTCATGGATCAAATTAATCCCCTTGCCGAACTTACAAATAAACGTCGTTTATCTGCATTAGGGCCAGGTGGTTTAAGTAGAGATCGTGCTGGATATGAAGTACGTGACGTGCATGCGTCTCACTACGGTCGTATCTGTCCTATTGAAACTCCAGAAGGACCAAATATCGGGTTAATTTCCACATTAGCATCTTATGCAAAAATAAATAAATATGGTTTTATTGAAACACCATATCGTAAAGTAAATAGTAGTTTAATTGATGAATCAGATATTCGTTACTTAACTGCAGATGAAGAAAAAAATTATATTATTGCCCAAGCAAATGTACGTACTAGTGAAGCTGGAGAAATCTTAGATGAACAAGTAATTGCACGTCACTTAGGTGAAAATATTATGGCAAAAAGAGAAGAATTGGATTTCATCGATATCTCACCAAAACAAATCGTTTCGGTTGCGACATCTTGTATCCCATTCCTTGAAAATGACGATGCTACTCGTGCCCTAATGGGTGCCAACATGCAACGTCAGGCTGTCCCATTATTAAAACCACATACTCCTTTTGTAGGAACTGGAATGGAGCATCAAGCTGCTCGTGATTCAGGTGCTGCAGTAGTAAGTAGAGCGGATGGGGTTATATCTTATGTAGATGCTAGAAAAATCTCAATTCGTAATGAAGATGGTGAACATAGTTATCGTTTAGCGAAATTTATGATTTCAAATGCCGGTACATGTATTAACCAAACTCCAATTGTAAAAGTAGGAGAAAAAGTATTAAAAGGTCAAGTGCTAGCAGATGGTCCAGCAATGGAACAAGGTGAATTAGCGTTAGGACAAAACGTATTAGTAGGATTCATGACATGGAATGGTTATAACTATGAAGATGCCATTATTATGTCTGAAAGATTAGTAAAAGATGATGTTTATACATCTATTCATATTGACGAATATTCTATTGAATGTCGTGAAACAAAATTAGGACCTGAAGAGATTACTCGTGACATCCCTAACGTAGGTGATGAAGCTCGTAGAAACTTAAATCGTGAAGGTATCATTATGATTGGTGCTGAAGTGAAAGAAGGAGATATCTTAGTAGGGAAAGTTACACCAAAAGGACAAGCGGAATTATCAGCAGAAGAAAGATTATTATTAGCTATCTTTGGTGAGAAATCTCGTGAAGTAAAAGATAATTCATTACGTGTACCACATGGTGGGGCCGGTATTATCCATGATATTAAAGTTTTCTCTAGAAAAAATGGAGATGAATTACAACCAGGTGTTAACAAAGTAGTAAAAGTATATATCGTTCAAAAACGTAAAATCTCTGAAGGAGATAAAATGGCAGGACGTCATGGTAATAAAGGGGTAATCTCTAAAATCTTACCAATTGAAGATATGCCTCATTTAGAAGATGGAACTCCTTTAGATATCATGCTTAACCCATTAGGGGTACCTTCTCGTATGAATATCGGACAGGTATTAGAATTACATTTAGGTTATGCTGCAAAAGAATTAGGTTTATATATTGCAACTCCTGCATTTGATGGGTTATATAGAAGTGACTTAGAAGCAATCATGGTAGAAGCTGGAATGACAAAAGACGGAAAACAAACAGTAGTTGATGGACGTACTGGAGAATTATTTGATTCTAAGATTTCTGTTGGTATCATGTATATGATTAAGTTAGCCCACATGGTTGATGATAAATTACATGCTCGTTCAGTAGGACCTTACTCTTTAGTAACGCAACAACCATTAGGTGGTAAAGCGCAAAATGGTGGACAAAGATTTGGGGAAATGGAAGTTTGGGCATTAGAAGCATATGGTGCTGCTTATACATTACGTGAAATCTTAACAGTAAAATCAGATGACGTTGTAGGACGTGTCAAAACATATGAAGCTATTGTAAAAGGACAACCTTTACCAGAACCAGGATTACCGGAATCATTTAGAGTATTGAAAAAAGAATTACAAGCATTAGCGTTAGATATTCGTTTATTAGATGAATTTGATAATGAAATTGATATGCGTAATATAGAAGAAGAAGAAAGACGCTTCCCTATCTCCATTGAAAAAGAGGAAGTAGTACAACCTGTAGTAGAAGAAACTTTCGAAGAAGACCTTGATTTAGAAGATGAAGGGGAAGAAGATTTTGATGATACAGGATTTGAGTTACTTGATGAAATGATTGATAGTGAAGACTAGGAGGAAAGAATATGGCAAACACAAATAATTTTTCTGCAATACAAATTGGTTTAGCTTCTTCTGAAAAAATTCGTCAGTGGTCTTTTGGTGAAGTAAAAAAACCAGAAACAATTAACTATCGTTCTCAAAAACCAGAAAGGGACGGATTATTCTGTGAAAAGATTTTCGGTCCTTCAAAGGATTGGGAATGTAGCTGTGGTAAATACAAAAAAGTGAGATATAAAGGTGTTGTATGTGATCGTTGTGGTGTAGAAGTAACAAAATCTGCCGTAAGACGTGAACGTATGGGACATATTGAATTGGCTACGCCAATTGCTCATATTTGGTATTTAAAAGGGATTCCTTCAAGAATGGGTCTTATCTTAGATATGTCACCGAAACAATTAGAAGCAATTATTTATTTTGTTTCTTATGTTGTTATTGATAAAGGAACTACACCATTAGAGTATAAACAAGTTTTATCAGATAGAGATTATCGTAAATGTTATGAACAATTTGGAAACTCTTTTAAAGCCCAAATTGGTGCGGAAGCAATTCAAACATTATTACAACAAGTAGATTTAGATGCTGAATTTGAATCAGTAACAAAAGATTTAAAAGAAGCACAAGGACAAAAAAGAACAAAACTTATTAAACGATTAGAAGCTATTGAAGCATTCCGTAGTTCAGATAATCATCCTGATTGGATGATTATGGAAGCTTTACCCGTTATTCCACCTGATTTAAGACCAATGTTACAATTAGATGGAGGACGTTTTGCTACTAGTGATTTAAATGACTTATATCGTCGTGTTATTACACGTAATAATCGTTTAAAGAAATTATTAGAATTAGGAACACCTTCTATTATCGTACAAAATGAAAAACGTATGTTACAAGAAGCTGTTGATGCCTTAATTGATAATGGTCGTCGTTCAAAACCAATTACTGGTGCTGGCGGACGTGCTTTAAAATCATTAAGTCATACTTTAAAAGGGAAACAAGGTCGTTTCCGTCAAAACTTACTTGGTAAACGTGTTGACTATTCAGGACGTTCAGTTATCGCTGTTGGACCAGATTTAAAAATGTTCCAATGTGGTATCCCTCGTGAAATGGCATTAAACTTATTTAAACCATTCGTAATCGAAGGAATTACTCGTCAAGAGTTAGCTACAAACATTAAATCTGCAGAACGTTTAATTGATAAAATGGATGACCGTATTTGGCCAATCGTTGAAGAAGTAATCAAAGAACACCCAGTATTATTAAACCGTGCACCAACATTACACCGTTTAGGGATTCAAGCATTTGAACCTAAATTAGTAGAAGGTCGTGCAATTCGTTTACATCCATTAGTAACACCTGCATTTAATGCCGACTTTGATGGAGACCAAATGGCTGTCCATGTTCCTTTAGGAAAAGAAGCAATTCAAGAAGCTCGTCAATTAATGTTAGGTTCTAACAATATCTTAGGTCCAAAAGATGGAAAACCTATCGTTACTCCATCTCAGGATATGGTACTTGGGAACTACTATTTAACTTTAGAAGATCCTCAAGCTCCTGGTGAAGGTTCTATCTTTGCAGATAGAAGTGAAGTAATGCATGCATATAATGCAAAAGCTGTTCATTTACATTCACGTATTGCTATTCGTGCGAGTGCTTTAGAAAACCGTACGTTTACAGAAGCTCAAAATAGTAATTTTTTAATTACTACTGTTGGGAAAGTATTCTTTAATGAAATTTTTGATGGGGCATTCCCATTCATTAATGAACCAGGAATGGATAACTTAGTTGCTACTCCTGATAAATATTTTGTTCCTACAGGAACAAATATTAAAGAACATATTGCTAGTCAAAAAATTGTGAAACCTTTAAATAAAAAAGCATTAGAAAGAATCATCAATGAAGTGTTCAAAAACTCAGAGATGTCAAATACAAGTATTATGCTTGATAAACTAAAAGATCAAGGTTTCTACTATTCTACGATTGCTGGTATTACTGTATCGGTATACGATATCCAAGTACCGGAAGCAAAATATGCTTTATTTGATAAAGCAGATGCTAAATTAGAAGAAATCAAAGGATATTATCGTAAAGGTAAAATCACGGAAGAAGAAAGAAAACAAATTGTTATCCGTTTATGGAATAACGTAAAAGACCAAGTACAGGACGTAGTTAAAGAAGAGTTCGAAGCTGATACTAAGAATCCAATCTTCATCATGTCTGACTCTGGTGCCCGTGGGAATATCTCAAACTTTACGCAGCTAGTAGGTATGCGTGGTCTGATGTCCAATCCAAAAGGGGAAACAATTGAGTTACCTATCAAATCTTCCTTCAGAGAAGGTTTAACTGCATCGGAATTCTTTATCTCGACACATGGTGCCAGAAAAGGATCTACCGATACTGCCTTAAAGACAGCCGATTCAGGTTACTTAACAAGACGTTTAGTAGACGTTTCTCAAGAAGTAATTGTTTCAGAAGAAGATTGTCATACTGACCGTGGATTCATGGTTGCAGCATTAACAAATACAAGTGATGGTTCAATAATCGTGCCTTTAAAAGACCGTTTAATTGGACGTTATTCACAAAAAGATATCGTCCATCCAGAAACAGGTGCATTAATTGTTGGGGCTAGTGAAATAATTACAGAAATAATTGCAGATGAAATTGATCTTGCAGGTATTCAAGAAGTTGAAATCCGTTCTGTATTAGGATGTAGTTCAAAACGTGGTGTATGTCAAAAATGTTATGGTCGTAACTTAGCAACTGGTGAAGTTGTAGAAGTTGGTGAAACAGTTGGTATTATGGCTGCACAATCAATCGGAGAACCTGGTACACAGTTAACAATGCGTACTTTCCACATGGGTGGGGTTGCCGGTGGTGCCGATATCACACAAGGGTTACCTCGTATCCAAGAGTTATTTGAAGCAAGAAACCCAAAAGCAAAATCAATCATTAGTGAAATCGATGGAACAGTAACTGCTATTGTTGACAATGGTGGTCGTAGTGAAGTTGTTGTTACTAACGATTTAGAAACAAAAACATACTTAGCTCCTTATGGTGCTAAACTTCGTGTAAGTGTAGATGATACAATCAAAGTCGGTGCAAAAGTAACAGAAGGTTCTATTGATCCTAAAGAGTTATTAGCTGTAGCAGACTTAGAAACAGTAGAAAACTATATCTTAAAAGAAGTACAAAAAGTATATCGTATTCAAGGGATTGAAATTTCTGATAAACATATCGAAGTTATTGTAAAACAAATGTTACGTAAAATGCGTATTGTAGAAGGTGGGGACACTGGATCATTACCAGGAACACACATTAATGTTACTGACTTTACTGAATTAAATAGAGAATCTTTAATTAATGGAGGACGTCCTGCAGTAGCTAGACCAATCTTATTAGGGATTACAAAAGCTTCTTTAGAAACAGAATCATTCTTATCTGCTGCTTCTTTCCAAGAAACAACAAAAATCTTAACAGATGCATCAATTAAAGGTAAAAAAGATTACTTAACAGGATTAAAAGAAAATGTATTAATTGGTAAATTATTACCAGCTGGTACAGGTTTACGTGGTCCTTTACAAGCAAAAGAAGAAATAGAAGAAAAAGAAGTTTATGATGATGACGAAGAAGCAGATCAATACTTCAATGATTATGATGAGTACTTAAAAGAAGAACAAGTGGGTTAACTCCTACTTGTTTTTTTTGGCGCTTTAAAATCTAGCGGGGTTTAGCATAAAAAAGCTTTAAAATAGAGCGGGGATAATCTTCCCCGCTCTATTTTTAAAGCCAATGCGAACATAAATTACAGTTTTTTTATTTTTTCGATTTTTTGTAGGGTCCCCTTGGTGATCCTACTCTTTTTATTCTGGTAGAATGTTCACTTATAGTATATGTTTCGTATAAGTTTTGAGAGTAGATGAACTTATTTCGGGCTCTTTGGAAATTACTTAGCCCATTCCCGTTGCTTATGATCTTTTTGATATAGTTGTTTTTCCCTTCTATAGGTCCATTGGATAATCTTCGATTATCTATCCAGTGAAAAGAATTTAATATCTCTACTTTCCAATTTTTTAAAGTGCTTGCACAGTCTATCATTTCTTGGATGTTGGATAGAAGCATCTTCTTGATTAAAGAATCTAATTCTTGTTCTTTCTTTTCTCTGGAAACAAATGTAGTTGAGTCATCATCTTGAAAAGCAATAAACTCTTCTTTTATCTTATATGCGTTATGTAAAACATCGCTAATATTTAATAGCTCTCTTAGTAGTGCTGTTTTTGTGGTTGTATACTTTAGTAAGTAATCATAGTATAAATTCTCAAAGTCTAGAGTGTCCTTATTTTTTAATAGTATGTAATATCTACTTTTGAGCAGTTTATATTCTAATTTGTCTTTATCTTCACTAAAGGAACGCATAATACGTTTTCTCACACTGTTCAAAGAATCAGTTACTTTTTTTGTTGCATGGAATGGATCAATAGAAATAACTGCATCGGGAAAGAAAATATGTGCTATATCAGCATAATTTTGATACATATCAATGATAATATATTTTACTTTCTCTCTTTCTTTTAAAGGAATACTAAAAAAATAGTTGGTTAAGTCTTCGTTCCATCTAGATTCTACTATATCAATAATATACTTTTTACGAAAATCCATGATCATAAAAGCGTATTTTTTTTCAGCGTGTCGGTTGAAATAAAATTCATCCCAACAGAGTATATCGGTTAATTGTTTTCTAGGTATTTGAACATGTTTGTCAAAAATATCAACAACTGTACCAACAGAAACATGATACTTAGAAGCAATACTAGAATAGGTAGCTGTATAAGGCTTCAAGTCATTTAATATATTAATGATAGTAGTAGGAGTTAGTGTTTTTCTACTGTTTCCAAAAGGATTAGGTTCAATAAAAGTTTTCTTACAGTGATTGCATTTATAACGACGCTGACGATAGAATATAGTAGTATCACAATGAATAATAACTTTATGTTTTAATTCTCTAGTTTTATAATCTTTTACAGTGCTTGTAATGGAACCACAGTGAGGACAGACTTGTTTTCTTTGTTTGAAAGTTACTAGGAAATCAGAATGATTTGATTGAACAACAGAATCAATGAATTGTATATCTTGTGCTTTTAAATCTAAAAGATTAATGATAAAATCGTACATAGAATCTCCTTTCTTTTAATTTTGTTCGCAAACTAATTATAACAGGAGATTCTTTTTTTGCATAAAATCACCCCACACTAGATTTAAAGCGCTAAATTTAAGCGAAAGAAAAGACCCCGACTTATATTTAAAGCCTAGGTCCTTCCCCGCGATAATTTAATATACCTTTTTTTTTTATCTTTTTTAACAAAATATATTGACTTTATCATAAAAATATTCTATTATTGTTTTCGGTGCCTGTAATAGGTACAAATATAAATGATATTTATGAAACACACGGAATAGTGTGTTTGATGAGAAAGGAGAACCAAAGAATGCCTACAATTAACCAATTAGTAAGAAAAGGTCGTACGGACAAAACAACAAAATCAAAATCACCAGCGTTAAATAGAGGTTTAAACTCTTTAGCTAAAAAAACTACTGAAACTAAATCACCTCAAAAACGTGGTGTTTGTACTCGTGTTGCTACTATGACACCTAAAAAACCTAACTCGGCTTTACGTAAATATGCCCGTGTTAGATTATCTAACGGTATGGAAGTAACAGCTTATATCCCAGGGATCGGACACAACTTACAAGAACATAGTGTTGTATTAATCCGTGGAGGACGTGTTAAAGACTTACCAGGGGTTCGTTACCATATTATTCGTGGTACAATGGACTGTGCTGGAGTTGCTAACCGTAAACAAAGCCGCTCTTTATATGGAGCAAAAAGACCAAAACAATAATCAAGTATATTAAGAAGGAGGAAAAAGTATGTCAAGAAAAGGACAAATCGCAAAAAGAGATGTTTTACCTGATCCAGTGTACAATTCGAAAACTATTTCTAAGTTAATCAATAACATTATGCTTGATGGTAAAAAAGGTGTTGCACAAAACATCTTATATGATGCATTTAATAAAATTGAAGTAAAAACTGGAAAACCAGCAATGGAAGTTTTTGATCAAGCTATCAACAACATTATGCCAGTTCTTGAGTTAAAAGTGAGACGTGTTGGTGGAGCTAACTACCAAGTACCAGTTGAAGTTTCTAACGAAAGAAGAATGACATTAGGTTTAAGATGGTTAGTAAATTATTCTCGTTTAAGAAACGAAAACACAATGGTGGATCGTTTAGCAAACGAAATTATTGATGCTTCTAACGGAGCAGGTGCTTCTGTTAAAAAGAAAGAAGACACTCATAAAATGGCTGAAGCTAATAAAGCATTCGCTCATTTCCGTTGGTAAAATAAGTTTAAATAAACTAGAAGGGAGACTATTATGGCTCGTGAATTTTCATTAGAAAAAACTCGTAATATAGGTATCATGGCTCATATTGATGCTGGTAAAACAACAACAACTGAACGTGTACTTTATTACACTGGTAAAATCCACAAAATCGGAGAAACTCATGAAGGAGCTTCTCAAATGGACTGGATGGAACAAGAGCAAGAACGTGGAATTACAATTACATCTGCTGCAACTACTGCACAATGGAATGGTTACCGCGTAAACATCATCGACACTCCAGGTCACGTTGACTTCACTGTAGAAGTAGAACGTTCTTTACGTGTATTAGATGGTGCTGTTACAGTATTAGACTCTAAAGCTGGAGTTGAACCTCAAACTGAAACAGTTTGGCGTCAAGCTACAACTTATGGAGTACCACGTATCGTATTCTGTAACAAAATGGATGCAACAGGTGCTGATTTTATCATGTCTGTTGAATCATTAGGAAAAAGATTAGCTGCTAATGCAGTTGCTATTCAATTACCAATTGGTGCAGAAGATCACTTTGAAGGAATTATTGACTTAATCAGAATGGTTGCAGTTTATAATACCGATGAAAAAGGTGAACATCAAGAAGATAGACCTATCCCTGACGATATGTTAGAGTTAGCTCAAGAATATCATGCTAAAATGTTAGATGCTGCTGCATCTTACGATGATGATCTTATGATGAAAGTATTAGAAGAAGAAGAAGTAACAGAAGCTGAAATCAAAGCTGCTATCCGTAAAGGTGTATTAGCTGTAGATTTATTCCCAGTAATCTGTGGTTCTGCTTATAAAAACAAAGGTGTTCAACAAATGTTAGATGCAGTTATTGATTTCTTACCTGCACCAACAGATATCGAATCTATCAAAGGAATCGATGAAAATGAAAATGAAATTGCTAGACATGCAGATGATGATGAACCATTCTCAGCATTAGCTTTCAAAATCATGGCTGACCCATTTGTAGGAAGATTAACTTTCTTCCGTGTATATTCAGGTACTGTTGAATCTGGATCATACGTATTAAACTCAACAAAAGATAAAAAAGAACGTTTAGGACGTATTCTTCAAATGCATGCGAATAAACGTGAAGAAATTCAAAAAGTATATGCAGGAGATATCGCTGCAGCAGTTGGTTTCAAAAACACAACTACTGGAGATACTATCTGTGATGAAAAGAATTTCGTTATCTTAGAAAAAATGGAATTCCCAGAACCAGTTATCGAACTTGCTATTGAACCAAAAACAAAACAAGACCAAGATAAATTAGGTTTAGGATTATCTAAATTAGCGGAAGAAGATCCAACATTTAGAACATTTACTAACCCAGAAACTGGAGATACAGTTATCGCTGGTATGGGTGAGTTACATTTAGATGTAATCGTTGACCGTTTAAGAAGAGAATACAAAGTAGAAGCAAACGTAGGAGCTCCACAAGTAGCATATAGAGAAACAATTAAATCTAGTGCTGAATGTGAAGGTAAATATGTAAAACAATCAGGTGGACGTGGACAATACGGACACGTATGGATCAAATACGAACCTAATGAAGGTAAAGGATTTGAATTCGTTGATGCTATCGTTGGGGGATCTGTACCAAGAGAATATATCAACTCAATCCGTGTAGGATTAGAAGATGCATTAGCTACAGGTATGATCGCTGGTTATCCAGTATTAGATATCAAAGCAACATTATTCGATGGTTCTTACCATGATGTCGATTCTTCGGAAATGGCATATAAAGTTGCTGCAAGTATGTCTTTAAAAGCTGCAGGTAAAAAATGTGATCCTGTAATTTTAGAACCAATCATGGCAGTAGAAGTAACAGCACCTGCTGAATACTTAGGTAGCGTAATGGGTGACGTGTCATCTAGACGTGGTATGATCGAAGGACAAGAAGAAAGAGGAAACGCGATTACAGTACAATCAAGTGTACCTTTATCAGAAATGTTCGGTTATGCAACTGATTTACGTTCATTCACTCAAGGACGTGGTAACTACACAATGATCTTCGATCGTTATGAACCAGTTCCAAAGAGTATTCGTGATGAAATTATCAAGAAAAATGGTGGAAATAAGTAATACAAATAGGTATTGATTTTTACCAATAAATACTTTAAAATGTATTTGTACAAAAAATAGAACTTATATAGGAGGAACCTTAAATGGCTAAAGAAAAATTTGACCGATCAAAAGCACATGTTAATATCGGAACTATTGGTCACGTTGACCACGGTAAAACAACATTAACTGCTGCTATTACTACAGTATTATCAAAAGACGGAGGAGCACAAGCAATGGATTACGCTGCTATCGATGCTGCCCCAGAAGAAAAAGAACGTGGAATTACAATCAACACTGCTCACGTTGAGTACCAAACTGAATCTCGTCACTATGCTCATGTTGACTGTCCAGGTCATGCTGACTACATCAAAAACATGATCACTGGTGCTGCACAAATGGATGGAGCTATCTTAGTAGTTGCTGCTACTGATGGACCTATGCCTCAAACTAGAGAACATATCTTATTATCTCGTCAAGTAGGTGTACCTTACATCATCGTATTCTTAAACAAATGCGATATGGTTGATGACGAAGAATTATTAGAATTAGTAGAAATGGAAGTTAGAGAATTATTAGCTGACTACGATTTCCCAGGTGATGACACTCCAGTTATCAAAGGATCTGCATTAAAAGCTTTAGAAGGAGATGACCAATGGGTACCAGCAATTCATGAATTAATGGCTGCTGTAGATTCATATATTCCAACTCCAACTAGAGATACTGACAAACCATTCTTAATGCCAGTAGAAGACGTTTTCACAATCACAGGTCGTGGAACTGTTGCTACAGGAAGAGTAGAACGTGGACAAGTTAAATTAAATGATGAATTAGAAATCATTGGTATCACTGATACTGGTAAAACAGTTGCTACAGGTATCGAAATGTTCCGTAAATTATTAGATTACGCAGAAGCAGGAGATAACGTAGGGGTTTTATTAAGAGGTGTTAACCGTGAACAAATCCAACGTGGACAAGTATTAGCTAAACCTGGTTCAGTTAATCCACACAAAAAATTCAAATGTCAAGTTTATATCTTATCAAAAGAAGAAGGCGGACGTCATACTCCATTCTTTGGAAACTATAGACCACAATTCTATTTCAGAACTACTGACGTAACTGGTGTAATCGAGTTACCAGAAGGTGTTGAAATGGTAATGCCTGGAGATAACGTAGAAATTACTGTAGATTTAATTTCACCAATCGCTATCGAAGAAGGTACTAAATTCTCAATCCGTGAAGGTGGTAGAACTGTTGGTGCTGGTAACGTTTCAAACATTATTGAATAATTGTTACTTAAACTTTAAAAGATACTGCATGCAGTATCTTTTTTAATTGTCTTTTCAGAAGAAAACATACATCTTCTTTCTAGTTGTTTACACAATTATTTTATTTCGTAAATAGAAAAAAAGCATATTTAGTTGAAAATATGAGCTTAATTATGGTATTATATATAGGCAGATAGAAATCTGAAATTTAGGTAATATAAGGAGACACCGAAATGGATGCACAAGAACAAATCGTAATTAACTTAATCGTAAACAGTGGTAGCGCACGTAGCTCAGCTATTGAAGCGATTCAATATGCAAAAGCGGGAGATCAAGCAAAAGCTGAAGAGTCTTTACAACAAGCAAAAGAAACTGTAAACGAAGCTCATCATGCACAAACTGAATTAATCCAAGCTGAAATCCGTGGAGAAAAAGCACCATTAAACTTATTAATGGTACATGCTCAAGATCATTTAATGACTTCTTTAGTTGTTATTGACTTAGCACAAGAATTTATTGACTTATATAACAAAGTTGGATAGTCAATAAAACAACAGAATAACATAAAAAACAATCATTAATTTGATTGTTTTTTTGTTTAAAAAGCCCCAAAAACATAAAAAAGAATGATAGAATCAAAGGAAAATGAAGGAATAAAAAAAGCATAAAAAAGCTTTACAAGACTAGGGTGTTATGATATTATAAATGGGCACTCAACAAAAGGGATGTGACAAAAAAGAACGAAGTTGAAAAACAAAAAAAGTTCAAAAAGTCATTGACAAAAAAGAGTGAATCAAGTATTATAAACAAGTCGGCAAAAACAAAAGACGACAAGAGAGATCATTGAAAACTAAACAGAAAAACTAAGAATTAAAAACACAACGTCAATATCCAAAAGGATAAAAAACAAAAGCAAAAGAGCTAGAAAACAACGAAGTTGTTTACATAAACAATGGAGAGTTTGATCCTGGCTCAGGATGAACGCTGGCGGCGTGCCTAATACATGCAAGTCGAACGCGACAGTTTACTGTCGAGTGGCGAACGGGTGAGTAATACATAAGTAACCTGCCTTTACCTGGGGGATAACTATTGGAAACGATAGCTAATACCGCATAGGTGTAGAGACCACATGGTAACTACATTAAAGAAGCTACGGCTTTGGGAAGAGATGGACTTATGGCGCATTAGCTAGTTGGTGAGGTAACGGCTCACCAAGGCGACGATGCGTAGCCGACCTGAGAGGGTGACCGGCCACACTGGGACTGAGACACGGCCCAGACTCCTACGGGAGGCAGCAGTAGGGAATTTTCGGCAATGGGGGAAACCCTGACCGAGCAACGCCGCGTGAAGGAAGAAGGTTTTCGGATTGTAAACTTCTGTTATAAAGGAAGAATGATATATGGAGGGAATGCCATATAAGTGACGGTACTTTATGAGAAAGCCACGGCTAACTACGTGCCAGCAGCCGCGGTAATACGTAGGTGGCAAGCGTTATCCGGAATTATTGGGCGTAAAGAGGGAGCAGGCGGCAATTAGGGTCTGCGGTGAAAGACTGAAGCTTAACTTCAGTAAGCCGTGGAAACCGAATAGCTAGAGTGCATTAGAGGATCGTGGAATTCCATGTGTAGCGGTGAAATGCGTAGATATATGGAGGAACACCAGTGGCGAAGGCGACGATCTGGGATGCAACTGACGCTCAGTCCCGAAAGCGTGGGGAGCAAATAGGATTAGATACCCTAGTAGTCCACGCCGTAAACGATGAGTACTAAGTGTTGGGGGTCGAACCTCAGTGCTGCAGTTAACGCAATAAGTACTCCGCCTGAGTAGTACGTTCGCAAGAATGAAACTCAAAGGAATTGACGGGGGCCTGCACAAGCGGTGGAGCATGTGGTTTAATTCGAAGCAACGCGAAGAACCTTACCAGGTCTTGACATACGTCTAAAGGCTCTAGAGATAGAGAGATAGTTATAGGCGATACAGGTGGTGCATGGTTGTCGTCAGCTCGTGTCGTGAGATGTTGGGTTAAGTCCCGCAACGAGCGCAACCCTTGTCGTTAGTTACCATCATTAAGTTGGGGACTCTAACGAGACTGCCGGTGATAAGCCGGAGGAAGGCGGGGATGACGTCAAATCATCATGCCCCTTATGACCTGGGCTACACACGTGCTACAATGGATAGTGCAAAGGGAAGCGATACCGCGAGGTGGAGCAAAACCCATAAAACTATTCTCAGTTCGGATTGTAGTCTGCAACTCGACTACATGAAGTTGGAATCGCTAGTAATCGCGAATCAGAATGTCGCGGTGAATACGTTCTCAGGCCTTGTACACACCGCCCGTCACACCATGAGAGTTGGTAACACCCGAAGCCGGTGGCCTAACCGTAAGGAAGGAGCTGTCTAAGGTGGGATTGATGATTAGGGTGAAGTCGTAACAAGGTATCCCTACGGGAACGTGGGGATGGATCACCTCCTTTCTAAGGAGTAAAACAAAAAACAAGGTAGTAACCAAAGTTGTGAATTCGAAAAATTTCTGTTTAGTTTTGAGTGAAACTCTCACTCAAGAGATCATTGAAAACTGGATAACAAATTGCGAAATAGATTAGAAAAAGAGATCGAAAGATTAAAACCAGAATAATTAATAAATTAAGAATTGTGGTCTTTCTAGTTTAAGTCGAAAAAACTAAGATTATTATTAAAAAAGACACCAAAAAATACGAACGTATAAATAGTCAAAAAAAATAGTAACTCAAGCAAACAAAAAACAAAAAAAATGTACGAAAGTACAACACACCAATAGGTAAAGTTAAAAAGAGCGTATGGCGAATGCCTAGGCACAAAGAGGCGAAGAAGGACGCAGCAAACGGCGAAACGCAACGGCGAGCGGTAAGCAAGCAACGACCCGTTGATATCCGAATGGGGGAACCCAGCTACTGTAATAGGTAGTTATCCCTATGTAAATACATAGCATAGGAGAGGCAAGACGAAGGGAACTGAAACATCTAAGTACCTTTAGGAGTAGAAAATAAAGTAATGATTCCCTAAGTAGCGGCGAGCGAACGGGGAAGAGCCCAAACCGATCATAGATCGGGGTTGTAGGACTCTAGATAAAGCGGAAAGAAGACATGATAGAAGAACGAGATGGGAAGCTCGGCGAGACAGGGTGATAGCCCCGTATTCGAAATTGTGACGAAACGTGATAGAGCACCTGAGTACGGCGGGACACGAGAAATCTTGTCGGAATCTACCAGGACCATCTGGTAAGGCTAAATACTACTTTGTGACCGATAGTGAACCAGTACCGTGAGGGAAAGGTGAAAAGAACCCCGGGAGGGGAGTGAAATAGAACCTGAAACCATATGCTTACAAGAAGTTAGAGCCCGTTAATGGGTGATAGCGTGCCTTTTGTAGAATGAACCGGCGAGTTACGATATGCAGCGAGGTTAAGTAGGATATACGGAGCCGAAGCGAAAGCGAGTCTTAATAGGGCGAGTAGTTGTATGTCGTAGACCCGAAACCGAGTGATCTAGCCATGACCAGGTTGAAGTTGGGGTAAAACCCGATGGAGGACCGAACCGACCCCCGTTGAAACGTTGGCGGATGAGTTGTGGCTAGGGGTGAAATTCCAATCGAACTCGGAGATAGCTGGTTCTCCCCGAAATAGCTTTA
Organism: Tannockella kyphosi; assembly: GCF_021054785.1. GTDB lineage: Bacteria > Bacillota_I > Bacilli_A > Erysipelotrichales > Coprobacillaceae > Tannockella > Tannockella kyphosi. Next base: position 2,250,460 of record NZ_CP088239.1, read on the forward strand.
GGGCTAGCGTCGAGGTAAAGTCATGTGAAGGTAGAGCACTGAATATGTGATGGCCCCATCCCGGGGTACTGAACATAATCAAACTCCGAATGTCACACAGATATACTCGGCAGTCAGACAGTGGGTGATAAGGTCCATTGTCAAGAGGGAAACAGCCCAGACCATCAGCTAAGGTCCCAAAATATACGCTAAGTGGAAAAGGATGTGGAGATGTCCAGACAACTAGGAGGTTGGCTCAGAAGCAGCCATCCTTTAAAGAGTGCGTAACAGCTCACTAGTCGAATGACTCTGCGCCGATAATTTACCGGGGCTAAGCGTATTACCGAAGCTATGGATTAGAAATAATGGTAGGGGAGCGTTCCATGTGCAGTGAAGATAGACCGGAAGGACTGTTGGAGCGCATGGAAGTGAGAATGCCGGTGTGAGTAGCGAAACGTGGGTGAGAATCCCACGCACCGAAAACCCAAGGTTTCCAGAGGAAGGTTCGTCCGCTCTGGGTAAGTCGGGACCTAAGGCGAGGCCGAAAGGCGTAGTCGATGGACAACAGGTAGATATTCCTGTACCCGGTTCTTGAATGATGGAGTGACGGAGAAGGCTAATGGTACCCACTGCTGGAATAGTGGGGATAAGCGAGGTAGCTGACATACAGGCAAATCCGTATGTTAAGGCGAAGGCGTGATATATATGGAAAGCTACGGCAAGTACAGAAATCCATGACGCAAGCTTCCAAGAAAAGCTTCTAGTGTTAATCAAGAATCGGCCCGTACCGAAAATGGACACACATGGGTGAGGAGAGAATCCTAAGGTGAGCGAGAGAACTATAGCTAAGGAACTCTGCAAAATGACTCCGTAACTTCGGGAGAAGGAGTGCTCATAGAAATATGAGCCGCAGTAAAACGGCCCAAGCGACTGTTTACCAAAAACACAGCTCTCTGCTAAGTCGAAAGACGAAGTATAGGGGGTGACGCCTGCCCGGTGCTGGAAGGTTAAGGGGATGAGTTAGCGCAAGCGAAGCTTTGAACTGAAGCCCCAGTAAACGGCGGCCGTAACTATAACGGTCCTAAGGTAGCGAAATTCCTTGTCAGGTAAGTTCTGACCCGCACGAAAGGCGTAACGATTTGGGCGCTGTCTCAGCTGTAGACTCGGTGAAATCTTAGTACCTGTGAAGATGCAGGTTACCCGCGACTAGACGGAAAGACCCCATGGAGCTTTACTGTAGCTTGATATTGGACTTTGATGCAAGATGTACAGGATAGGTAGGAGACAATGAGACGAGCACGCCAGTGTTCGAGGAGTCGACGTTGGGATACTACCCTTCTTGTATTGAAGTTCTAACCGGGACCCATAAACTGGGTACGGGACAGTGTCAGGTGGGCAGTTTGACTGGGGCGGTCGCCTCCTAAAGAGTAACGGAGGCGCCCAAAGATACCCTCAGCTTGGATGGAAATCAAGCGTAGAGTGCAAAGGCATAAGGGTGTTTGACTGCGAGACCTACAAGTCGAGCAGGGACGAAAGTCGGGCTTAGTGATCCGGCGGTACCGAATGGAAGGGCCGTCGCTCAACGGATAAAAGCTACCCTGGGGATAACAGGCTGATCTCCCCCAAGAGTTCACATCGACGGGGAGGTTTGGCACCTCGATGTCGGCTCATCGCATCCTGGAGCTGAAGTAGGTTCCAAGGGTTGGGCTGTTCGCCCATTAAAGCGGTACGCGAGCTGGGTTCAGAACGTCGTGAGACAGTTCGGTCCCTATCTGTCGTGGGCGCAGGAAGTTTGAGAAGATCTGTCCTTAGTACGAGAGGACCGGGATGGACACTCCAATGGTGCACCAGTTGTCACGCCAGTGGCATAGCTGGGTAGCTAAGAGTGGAATGGATAAACGCTGAAGGCATCTAAGTGTGAAACCAACTTCAAGATGAGACTTCCCATTGCGTTAGCAAGTAAGACCCCTTAAAGACGATAAGGTTGATAGGTCAGGAGTGTAAGCATGGTGACATGTTCAGCGGACTGATACTAATAGGTCGAGGACTTAACCTAAACGGTTAAACGCTTGAAGATAAAAACAAAGAAAGAATCGAATTTAAAAAGCAATTGTTATCTAGTTTTGAGTGATTTCACTCAAGAAGAATCTGGTAGTGATGGCATGATGGACACACCTGTTCCCATCCCGAACACAGAAGTTAAGCATCATAACGGCGACGATAGTACTAAGGTGCAACAATAGCAAACTGCCAGTTTCATCCGACATCCATTTGGATGTCTTTTTTTTATCCAAAAAGTAGATAGACAATAGAGGTTAAAAATAACCAAAAAAAGCCATAAAAAGAAAGAAAAACAAAAGTTATTCACAAAAATTGTATAATTGTGCACAAAATATAAATAACTCTATTTTATAAAAAAGAAGTCAAATCAAGTAAAAAGACACCTAAATAGCACAAATATCCAATTATTTTCATTTATGGCCCAAAAATCAGAGAATCGATCCCTTGTCTAACAGAGAAAAGTTATTCACAAATGTGAATAACTTTTATTCCATCCATCAAGCCTTCCATTACGTATTTTATTTTTTCGTACATAATAACAATTGGTCCTAACAAGCAGCGATAAAAATAGAACATTGTCTAAAATATTTTATAAATAAGAAAGTAAAAAGATGTCAAAAAGACGAAAAGTAGCGATAGAATCAAAGGAAAATGAAGGAATAAAAAAAGCATAAAAAAGCTTTACAAGACTAGGGTGTTATGATATTATAAATGGGCACTCAACAAAAGGGATGTGACAAAAAAGAACGAAGTTGAAAAACAAAAAAAGTTCAAAAAGTTATTGACAAAAAAGAGTGAATCAAGTATTATAAACAAGTCGGCAAAAACAAAAGACGACAAGAGAGATCATTGAAAACTAAACAGAAAAACTAAGAATTAAAAACACAACGTCAATATCCAAAAGGATAAAAAACAAAAGCAAAAGAGCTAGAAAACAACGAAGTTGTTTACATAAACAATGGAGAGTTTGATCCTGGCTCAGGATGAACGCTGGCGGCGTGCCTAATACATGCAAGTCGAACGCGACAGTTTACTGTCGAGTGGCGAACGGGTGAGTAATACATAAGTAACCTGCCTTTACCTGGGGGATAACTATTGGAAACGATAGCTAATACCGCATAGGTGTAGAGACCACATGGTAACTACATTAAAGAAGCTACGGCTTTGGGAAGAGATGGACTTATGGCGCATTAGCTAGTTGGTGAGGTAACGGCTCACCAAGGCGACGATGCGTAGCCGACCTGAGAGGGTGACCGGCCACACTGGGACTGAGACACGGCCCAGACTCCTACGGGAGGCAGCAGTAGGGAATTTTCGGCAATGGGGGAAACCCTGACCGAGCAACGCCGCGTGAAGGAAGAAGGTTTTCGGATTGTAAACTTCTGTTATAAAGGAAGAATGATATATGGAGGGAATGCCATATAAGTGACGGTACTTTATGAGAAAGCCACGGCTAACTACGTGCCAGCAGCCGCGGTAATACGTAGGTGGCAAGCGTTATCCGGAATTATTGGGCGTAAAGAGGGAGCAGGCGGCAATTAGGGTCTGCGGTGAAAGACTGAAGCTTAACTTCAGTAAGCCGTGGAAACCGAATAGCTAGAGTGCATTAGAGGATCGTGGAATTCCATGTGTAGCGGTGAAATGCGTAGATATATGGAGGAACACCAGTGGCGAAGGCGACGATCTGGGATGCAACTGACGCTCAGTCCCGAAAGCGTGGGGAGCAAATAGGATTAGATACCCTAGTAGTCCACGCCGTAAACGATGAGTACTAAGTGTTGGGGGTCGAACCTCAGTGCTGCAGTTAACGCAATAAGTACTCCGCCTGAGTAGTACGTTCGCAAGAATGAAACTCAAAGGAATTGACGGGGGCCTGCACAAGCGGTGGAGCATGTGGTTTAATTCGAAGCAACGCGAAGAACCTTACCAGGTCTTGACATACGTCTAAAGGCTCTAGAGATAGAGAGATAGTTATAGGCGATACAGGTGGTGCATGGTTGTCGTCAGCTCGTGTCGTGAGATGTTGGGTTAAGTCCCGCAACGAGCGCAACCCTTGTCGTTAGTTACCATCATTAAGTTGGGGACTCTAACGAGACTGCCGGTGATAAGCCGGAGGAAGGCGGGGATGACGTCAAATCATCATGCCCCTTATGACCTGGGCTACACACGTGCTACAATGGATAGTGCAAAGGGAAGCGATACCGCGAGGTGGAGCAAAACCCATAAAACTATTCTCAGTTCGGATTGTAGTCTGCAACTCGACTACATGAAGTTGGAATCGCTAGTAATCGCGAATCAGAATGTCGCGGTGAATACGTTCTCAGGCCTTGTACACACCGCCCGTCACACCATGAGAGTTGGTAACACCCGAAGCCGGTGGCCTAACCGTAAGGAAGGAGCTGTCTAAGGTGGGATTGATGATTAGGGTGAAGTCGTAACAAGGTATCCCTACGGGAACGTGGGGATGGATCACCTCCTTTCTAAGGAGTAAAACAAAAAACAAGGTAGTAACCAAAGTTGTGAATTCGAAAAATTTCTGTTTAGTTTTGAGTGAAACTCTCACTCAAGAGATCATTGAAAACTGGATAACAAATTGCGAAATAGATTAGAAAAAGAGATCGAAAGATTAAAACCAGAATAATTAATAAATTAAGAATTGTGGTCTTTCTAGTTTAAGTCGAAAAACTAAGATTATTATTAAAAAAGACACCAAAAAATACGAACGTATAAATAGTCAAAAAAAATAGTAACTCAAGCAAACAAAAAACAAAAAAAGTGTACGAAAGTACAACACACCAATAGGTAAAGTTAAAAAGAGCGTATGGCGAATGCCTAGGCACAAAGAGGCGAAGAAGGACGCAGCAAACGGCGAAACGCAACGGCGAGCGGTAAGCAAGCAACGACCCGTTGATATCCGAATGGGGGAACCCAGCTACTGTAATAGGTAGTTATCCCTATGTAAATACATAGCATAGGAGAGGCAAGACGAAGGGAACTGAAACATCTAAGTACCTTTAGGAGTAGAAAATAAAGTAATGATTCCCTAAGTAGCGGCGAGCGAACGGGGAAGAGCCCAAACCGATCATAGATCGGGGTTGTAGGACTCTAGATAAAGCGGATAGAAGACATGATAGAAGAACGAGATGGGAAGCTCGGCGAGACAGGGTGATAGCCCCGTATTCGAAATTGTGACGAAACGTGATAGAGCACCTGAGTACGGCGGGACACGAGAAATCTTGTCGGAATCTACCAGGACCATCTGGTAAGGCTAAATACTACTTTGTGACCGATAGTGAACCAGTACCGTGAGGGAAAGGTGAAAAGAACCCCGGGAGGGGAGTGAAATAGAACCTGAAACCATATGCTTACAAGAAGTTAGAGCCCGTTAATGGGTGATAGCGTGCCTTTTGTAGAATGAACCGGCGAGTTACGATATGCAGCGAGGTTAAGTAGGATATACGGAGCCGAAGCGAAAGCGAGTCTTAATAGGGCGAGTAGTTGTATGTCGTAGACCCGAAACCGAGTGATCTAGCCATGACCAGGTTGAAGTTGGGGTAAAACCCGATGGAGGACCGAACCGACCCCCGTTGAAACGTTGGCGGATGAGTTGTGGCTAGGGGTGAAATTCCAATCGAACTCGGAGATAGCTGGTTCTCCCCGAAATAGCTTTAGGGCTAGCGTCGAGGTAAAGTCATGTGAAGGTAGAGCACTGAATATGTGATGGCCCCATCCCGGGGTACTGAACATAATCAAACTCCGAATGTCACACAGATATACTCGGCAGTCAGACAGTGGGTGATAAGGTCCATTGTCAAGAGGGAAACAGCCCAGACCATCAGCTAAGGTCCCAAAATATACGCTAAGTGGAAAAGGATGTGGAGATGTCCAGACAACTAGGAGGTTGGCTCAGAAGCAGCCATCCTTTAAAGAGTGCGTAACAGCTCACTAGTCGAATGACTCTGCGCCGATAATTTACCGGGGCTAAGCGTATTACCGAAGCTATGGATTAGAAATAATGGTAGGGGAGCGTTCCATGTGCAGTGAAGATAGACCGGAAGGACTGTTGGAGCGCATGGAAGTGAGAATGCCGGTGTGAGTAGCGAAACGTGGGTGAGAATCCCACGCACCGAAAACCCAAGGTTTCCAGAGGAAGGTTCGTCCGCTCTGGGTAAGTCGGGACCTAAGGCGAGGCCGAAAGGCGTAGTCGATGGACAACAGGTAGATATTCCTGTACCCGGTTCTTGAATGATGGAGTGACGGAGAAGGCTAATGGTACCCACTGCTGGAATAGTGGGGATAAGCGAGGTAGCTGACATACAGGCAAATCCGTATGTTAAGGCGAAGGCGTGATATATATGGAAAGCTACGGCAAGTACAGAAATCCATGACGCAAGCTTCCAAGAAAAGCTTCTAGTGTTAATCAAGAATCGGCCCGTACCGAAAATGGACACACATGGGTGAGGAGAGAATCCTAAGGTGAGCGAGAGAACTATAGCTAAGGAACTCTGCAAAATGACTCCGTAACTTCGGGAGAAGGAGTGCTCATAGAAATATGAGCCGCAGTAAAACGGCCCAAGCGACTGTTTACCAAAAACACAGCTCTCTGCTAAGTCGAAAGACGAAGTATAGGGGGTGACGCCTGCCCGGTGCTGGAAGGTTAAGGGGATGAGTTAGCGCAAGCGAAGCTTTGAACTGAAGCCCCAGTAAACGGCGGCCGTAACTATAACGGTCCTAAGGTAGCGAAATTCCTTGTCAGGTAAGTTCTGACCCGCACGAAAGGCGTAACGATTTGGGCGCTGTCTCAGCTGTAGACTCGGTGAAATCTTAGTACCTGTGAAGATGCAGGTTACCCGCGACTAGACGGAAAGACCCCATGGAGCTTTACTGTAGCTTGATATTGGACTTTGATGCAAGATGTACAGGATAGGTAGGAGACAATGAGACGAGCACGCCAGTGTTCGAGGAGTCGACGTTGGGATACTACCCTTCTTGTATTGAAGTTCTAACCGGGACCCATAAACTGGGTACGGGACAGTGTCAGGTGGGCAGTTTGACTGGGGCGGTCGCCTCCTAAAGAGTAACGGAGGCGCCCAAAGATACCCTCAGCTTGGATGGAAATCAAGCGTAGAGTGCAAAGGCATAAGGGTGTTTGACTGCGAGACCTACAAGTCGAGCAGGGACGAAAGTCGGGCTTAGTGATCCGGCGGTACCGAATGGAAGGGCCGTCGCTCAACGGATAAAAGCTACCCTGGGGATAACAGGCTGATCTCCCCCAAGAGTTCACATCGACGGGGAGGTTTGGCACCTCGATGTCGGCTCATCGCATCCTGGAGCTGAAGTAGGTTCCAAGGGTTGGGCTGTTCGCCCATTAAAGCGGTACGCGAGCTGGGTTCAGAACGTCGTGAGACAGTTCGGTCCCTATCTGTCGTGGGCGCAGGAAGTTTGAGAAGATCTGTCCTTAGTACGAGAGGACCGGGATGGACACTCCAATGGTGCACCAGTTGTCACGCCAGTGGCATAGCTGGGTAGCTAAGAGTGGAATGGATAAACGCTGAAGGCATCTAAGTGTGAAACCAACTTCAAGATGAGACTTCCCATTGCGCAAGCAAGTAAGACCCCTTAAAGACGATAAGGTTGATAGGTCAGGAGTGTAAGCATGGTGACATGTTCAGCGGACTGATACTAATAGGTCGAGGACTTAACCTAAACGGTTAAACGCTTGAAGATAAAAACAAAGAAAGAATCGAATTTAAAAAGCAATTGTTATCTAGTTTTGAGTGATTTCACTCAAGAAGAATCTGGTAGTGATGGCATGATGGACACACCTGTTCCCATCCCGAACACAGAAGTTAAGCATCATAACGGCGACGATAGTACTAAGGTGCAACAATAGCAAACTGCCAGTTTCATCCGACATCCATTTGGATGTCTTTTTTTTTATCCAAAATTTCCTATCATTATTTCTATTGTTTTATAAGTAATTATATGTAAAATAGTCAATTGTATATTAAAAAAAACAATTAGTTTAATAAAAAATTATTGACTTAACTTTAAAGGCAGTGTATTATTTTAATAATTTCATATCACAAACCGTTGAAATGGAGATAAAAATAATCGTGCATCTTACAGAGAATCTAACAAGGCTGAGAGTTAGAAGAAAAGCAAATTATTAAATGGACCATGGAGGGTGTAGTCAAAGGGAAACCAAGTATTCTACAACGTAATCTATGCGTCAAATAGAATAGATTTGTTAGAATCTAAAACACATGTTTAGGTGGTATAGCGTATAAAGCGTCCTTAGCAATATTTTATTGCTGAGGATTTTTTTATTAAAACGAAGGGAGAACAACAATGATAGTACCAAGTTTAGAAGAAATACAATCAATGGAATTAGATCAATATCAAAGAGTACCATTAAAAATGGAATTATTTGCAGACAATCTAACACCGATCAAAGCACTGAAAAAATTAAAATATGTAAGTATTCATAGCTTTCTTTTAGAAAGTGCAGAAAGAAAAGAATATTGGGGCAGATATACTTTTCTAGGATTTCAACCAACTTTGGAAGTAAGTTGTCTGGAGGGAGTTGTAGAAATAAAAAAAGAATCAGGAAGCACACAGACGAAAGAGGATCCTTCTAAAGTAATTAGAGAAATACTTAAAAACAATTTAGCTCCTAAATTAGAAAATTTCCCACCTTTTAGTGGTGGATTAGTAGGTTACTTCAGTTATGACTATATGAAATATAGTGAACCTAGCTTAGTATTAGATGCAAAAGATGAAGAAGGATTTAAAGATGTTGATCTTATGTTATTTGATAAAGTAATCGCATTTGATCATTACAAACAAAAAATAAATATTATTGTAAACATAGAATTAAAAGATTTAGAAACAAATTATCAAAAAGGGATAAAAGAAATAGAAGATATTGCTTCTATATTATTACAAGGAAAATCTTATCAAGCAGAGAAACTAACATTAACTAGTGAATTCACACCATTATTTAATCAAAAAGAATTCTGTGAAATGGTACAAAAAGCAAAACAGTCTATTTATGAAGGAGACATCTTTCAAGTAGTTCTATCCAATCGATTACAAGCTTCTATCAAAGGAAGTTTATTAGATACTTATCGAGTTTTAAGAACAACAAACCCATCACCTTATATGTTTTACTTTTCTAGTGATGATGTAGAAATAGCAGGAGCATCTCCAGAAACCTTAGTCAGTTTAAAAGAAGGTATCCTACATACATTTCCTTTAGCTGGAACAAGACCTAGAGGGGACACTCAAGAAGAAGATCTATTATTAGAACAAAGTTTATTAAATGATCCTAAAGAAGTAGCAGAACACAATATGTTAGTAGACTTAGGTAGAAATGATATTGGTAAAATTAGTCAAATTGGTTCAGTAGAAGTAGAAAAATATATGTCGATAGAAAGATTTTCTCATGTTATGCATATTGGTTCTACTGTAAAAGGAATACTAAAAAAAGAATATGATGCACTAGATGCTATTAACTCTATCTTACCTGCAGGAACATTATCAGGAGCACCAAAACTGAGAGCATGTCAAATTATTAATGAACTAGAAAACAATAAAAGAGGTATTTATGGAGGTGCAATTGGATATATTGATTTTAATGGAAACTTAGATACTTGTATTGCAATTCGTTTAGCATTCTTAAAAAATAACAAAGTGTTTATTCGTTCTGGAGCAGGTATCGTAGCAGATAGTGATCCTGTTAGTGAATATCATGAATGTATTCATAAAGCCAAAGCAGTAATGGAAGCTTTAAAAGAAAGTGAAGGAGGAATTGATTATGATTTTACTAATTGATAATTATGATAGTTTTTCTTATAACTTATACCAATTAATTGGCTCAATAGAGCCAAACATACAAGTAGTTCGAAATGATAAAATAACGATAGCAAAAATTGAACAATTAAATCCAGAGTCTATCTTTTTATCACCAGGACCAGGACATCCTAGAGATGCAGGAAAATGTGTGGAAATAATTCAAAAATTAGGTACTAAATATCCAATCTTTGGAGTCTGTTTAGGACATCAAGCAATATGTCATGCATATGGAGCAACAGTATCGCATGCAAGTAAATTAATGCATGGAAAAACATCAGAGGCAACCATCAATACAAAGGCACTTATCTTTCAAGAGATGGAAGAAAAGATGATTGTTGCTAGATATCATTCACTTAGTGCAAAACCAGACACGATACCGGATTGTTTAGAAGTGATAGCAAGAAGTGAAGATGGCGATATTATGGCAATACAACATTGTCAAAATACTGTATTTGGGGTACAGTTCCATCCAGAATCAATCCTTACACCAGAGGGAAAGAAAATTATAGAAAATTTTATAGGGGGATATAGAAA